>NZ_JASJXJ010000100.1:0-14493 GCF_035018685.1 Cryobacterium sp. RTC2.1 | reverse complement strand
GTTCAACTCCGGGCTCGTTCCGCTCGCCTTCGCGTCCTCGCTCGCGTTGCAGACCGACCCGGCGCTCGCGTACGTTCCGGCCACCCGGGTCGAGAACGCCTGCGCCTCCGGCTCGGCCGCGTTCCAGCAGGGCGTCAAGTCCCTGCTTGCCGGCACCGCCCGCACCGTGCTCGTGATCGGGGCGGAGAAAATGACGGATGCCTCATCCGAGCGGGTGGGATCCGCGCTGCTCGGCGCCGACTACGACCTGGCCGGCCAGCCGTCGACATCCGGTTTCGCCGGCCTCTTCGCCGTCGTCGCCGAGGCATACGCAGACCGCTACGGCGACGTCGGCGACGTGCTCGGCTCCATCGCCGCCAAGAACCACCGCAATGGCGTCGACAACCCCTTCGCCCAGCTGCGCAAGGACCTCGGCGAGGACTTCTGCCGCACCGTCTCCGAGAAGAATCCGATCGTGGCCGGGCCGCTCCGGCGCACCGACTGCTCCCCGGTCTCCGACGGGGCCGCCGCGATCGTACTCACGGCAGGGGCGCCCCGCCGCTCCGGAGCCGCGACCGATCCCGTGCGGCTCACCGGCTTCGGTCAGGCCAACGACTTCCTGCCCGCCGCCCGCCGCGACCCCACCGCCTTCGCGGCGACCCGGATCTCGTTCGAACGCGCCCTGCGGATGGCGGGGGTGGGCCTGGACGAGCTCGACTTCGCCGAGGTGCACGACTGCTTCACGATCGCCGAGCTGATCATGTACGAGGCGATGGGGCTCACCCCGCCCGGCGAGGGCCGCCGGGCCGTCGAGGAGGGCTGGGTGTACCGCGGCGGCAGGCTCCCGGTCAACATCTCCGGCGGACTCAAGGCGAAGGGCCACCCGGTCGGGGCGACCGGAGTGTCGCAGCACGTCGTCTCCGCGATGCAGCTCACCGGCACCGCCGGCGACATGCAGCTCGATGCCCCGCGCCGGGCGCTCGTGCAGAACATGGGTGGAGTCGGCGTCGCGAACTACGTGAGCGTGCTCGAGGCCGTCTGACGCGGCATCCGCAGCACCGGTGTCGGGGGTGCCCGGTAGCCTCGGCCACGAACGAGGGTGCGGGGCATGAGCGGCACGGACATCCCGGCAGGAGGCGGCGGCACAGCGAGCGGCGGCACTGCGGTGCGGTTCCGCTGCGGCCACGGCGCCCCGGCAGCGGATGCGCGCATCACCCTGAACAGGGACTGCCCGCTCTGCGTGCTCCTGCGTGAGACCCGGCGCACCAGGGCCCAGCTGGTCGGCACGGTCGCGGCGGGCGCGCGCGGCGCCCTCGCGCAGGAGACCCGCATCGGCGCCGTCTACGACTGGATCTGCACCCGCGGCCACTCCCGGTACACCGCGACGGTCCGCGAAGCCCTCACCGGCCCCGGGTGCCCCCGGTGCCAGGCCAATGCCGCCGCCCCGGCCGCCCGGTTCGAGGGCGGCGTGCCGTTCATGAAGCCCGGCCTGCGGCTCGGCACCTCCGCGACCGAGCAACGGCTGCGGGTGGCGCTCGGGGAGCGCATCCGCCTGCCGCACCGAGTGAATGCCGTACGCATCAGCCGCACCTTCTACGGCAAGCCCGAGGTCTGGCCGGACATCATCATTCCGGCGCTCCGGATCGCGATCGAATACGACGACCCTGGGCGCGACGGCCTGGCGCATCGCGGCCTCAAGGAGGCCTCAGACCGGGAGAAGGACGCGGCCCTGAACGAGGTCGGCTGGGAGGTGATCCGGGTGCGGGCCGGCGGCCTCACGGAATTGGGCCGCCACAGCATCGTCTGCCGGGCGGTGACGACGGCGGTCGTCGACCGGATCCTGGAGCTCCTCGTCGAGATCCGGGGTTCCGAGGCCGTCTCCGGCATTCGGCGGGACCTGGCCTAACGGAAGAAGGGTGCCGCCCCGCCGAAGCGGGACAGCACCCTGTCTGCAGTGGAACTGCGTGAAACTAATCGGGCGGAGGCTACGCCTTCCGTGCCTTCTCGGCCGTCTCGTTGGACTTGGCGTGCTTGTCGGCACGCTTCTCCTTGAGAGATTTTCCGGCGACCTTCTTGGTCGCGTCCTTCTTGGGTGATTTGTCAGCCATGTGCACTCCTTCGACCCGAGCCCCAGCGGCATCGTCTTCCTCGACCCTACGCGGAATCGCTGGGAACGGCATCCGCTCGGCCCGGCCCTTGTGCCCGGGCGCGCCGGTCGTAGGCTGTGTGCGACCAGCCACCTGAGGGATTGAGGGAATATGAGCGAGAACGACACGTACCGGGCGATCTTCTACGGCGCCAACCCGATCGCCGCGGGAACCGAACGAGTACTGGAATACGTCAACGGCAGATACGCCCAGGAGGTCACCCTCGAAGTCGAGGAGGACGGGCAGATCGTGCGGCGCGTCTTCAAGCTCGGGCACGTCACCGAGGAACCGATCTCGTACCGCTACGTCGAGGACCTCCACGACGAAACCGGAGAGGCCGACGTCCCGAACTGACCCCGGGCTGCCGGACGGACAGGACGTGTTCCGTTCCGGTCGAGAGTGACGCGCGGAACGGGCACTCTCGACCGGAACGGTGCACGTGGCGTGGCTAGATGCGCTTGCCCGGGCTGCGGCTGAGCCGCACCGGAAGCGCCATCAGCGGACCGACGAAGCGGCGCTGCAGCCTGCGTGCCGGGCCCCAGACGAACTGCACGAGGTACTGGGCGAGGATCGCCCCCGCCGCCAGCGCCACGGCGACCGCACCGGCGGTCAGCATGCTGAGCACGCCGTCGATGTTGCCGTCGGAGAGCTGCAGCAGGCCGCTGAACAGGGTCAGCCCGGGCACGAGCGGCACGAGTGCCGTCACGACGATCACGAGCGGCGGCGTGCGCACGACCCGTGACGTGAGCGCGGCGGCGAGCCCCACTCCGACGGCCGCGGCCGCCGACGACCAGACCAGCCCGAAGCCCGCGCTCGTGCCACCCAGGTACAGGATTTCGGCGAGCGCCCCGAGCAGGCACACGACCCAGTACGCGCGCCACGGCACCTGCACCGCGAGCGCGAAGCCCACGACGATGACGACGGATGCCGCGAGGAGCGCGGCCACGTCGGCGAACGTCAACGCGACGTTGCCGTTCACCCGCAGCACCAGGCCGAACCGGGCGAGGAGGAGCGACGCCCCGGCGACGCCGGTCACCAGGCCGCCGGTGATGAGGAGCGCCTCCATCATGCGGGCGGTTCCGGTGAGGTAGAAGCCGGACAGGGTGTCGTGGACCGCGCCGAAGGTCGTGACCCCGGCGAGGAGCATGATGATCGTCGCGATCACGACGAGGGAGGGATTCGCGGACGGGTCGACGAGCGCGACGACAGCTGCCGTCATCGGGCCGATGGCCCCGCCGACGACGTTCTGGTAGAAGACCGGCACCTGTCGCCGGTCGAGCGCCGTCGTGATCAGGTCGATGAAGAAGGTCGCGATGAACGCGGCGACGAGCACGGTGAGCCCGCCACCGATCAGTACGGCGGCGCCGGCGCCGACGAGGCTCCAGCCGAGCCGACGCCAGAGCGCGGTGACCTGGGGGCGGGCGCTCACGATGGTCGCGAGGGCCTTGCGCGCGTCGGCGACATCGATGGGATTCTCGATGAGTTCGGCGATCAGCTCACTCGTGGCGGTGAGCTTCCCGTAGTTGAGCGAGCGGTACTTGACGTTGCGGCTGCGCGTGATCGACTCGTGCGTGCCCGGGTCTTCGTGGGTGAGGGCGATGATCGTGTGCGTCACGTTCGCCTCGGTACCCTTGAGCCCGTACGCGCGGGTGATCGCTTCCATCGCGGCGGTGGCATCCTCGGCGCCGGCACCGGCGGCGAAGATGACCTCGGCGAGGCGCATGGTCAGGTCGAGGACCGCGCGGGTGTAGCCCGCGTTGTCGAAGACCCCGATGCTGACGGTGGCGTCAGACATCCGTTCGACGGACCTTTGTGGGGCCCGGCGGGGAGCGGTGGGGGGTGGAGTGGGTCACCCCCCAAGCCTAAGCAGCCTTTCCCTTGCGCCGGGACATCCGCACGATGAGGATCACGATGAGCGCGGTCGCGCCGAGGAGTGCGATCCACGGCAGCGCGTAGCCGATGCCGACGAGCGCGGCGCCGAGGGCGCCGACCATGGCCGCCCAGCCGGCCCCGATCGCGGTCCAGAAGTCGCCGGGGGCGCCGGGTGCGACGGTGCCCGTTGAGTAGAGGGAGAGGGTGATCGTCGAGAAGTCGACCTGATCGGACAGGAAATTGCGCTGCGACTGCAGGCTTTCGAGGTCCGCCTGCCTCTGGGAGAGCGTGCCCTCGATCGCGATCAGGTCTGTCGTCGTCGTCGCCTGCTGCATCAGTGAGAGCAGCCGGTCGACGGAGGTCTTCAGGGCGGTGATGCGGGCGTCGAGGTCCTGGGTCTGCTGGGTGATGTCCGAGGCGTTGAGCGACACGTAGTTGAGGGTACCGAGCTTCTTCAGGTCGGTCACCGTGCGGTCGAGGGCGGCGGCCGGGATGCGCAGGGTGAGGGTTGCGCTGGCCGGCTGGTTGTCGGTCGCGGGGTTCTCGGTGCGGCTGTCGATGCGGCCGCCGGCCTGTTCGGTGATCGTCACGGCGTCCTGCGTCGCCTTGATCGGGTCTTTTGCCGTGACCGACATCGATCCCGTCATGATCACGTCGCGTTGGCCCGACGCGACTTCGCTCGTGCTGCCGGCGACGGTGCCCGAGGTGGCGCTCCGGGCGGCGTCTCCGGCTTGCGGGGCCCCGAGGATCCCGGAATCCTTGGTCGTTCCGTCGCCCGTTGCGGCGCCGGTTCCGGGGTTCGTCACGGAGGAGCCGGCATCGTTCGACGAGCCGGAGGCGGAGCATCCGGCCAGCAGGAGCACGGCGGCGAGGAGCGCTGCGGCGGCGGGAAAACGTTTCATGGGGCAACTGTATGGCGCGCCCTGAGGCCACTGTCTGGACGCCGTCTGGGAGTCGAATCACAATCCCGTCTCGGTGCGGGCGCAGTTGTTAGGGTCGATTCATCGGCCAGGCAACGCCGGCCGAGTGCCACGGGACACACGTTCCACGAGACGCGCTCTCCCTGACACGCACGCTCCATGAGACACATTCGACACACGACGGAGGAAACATGGGATTCGCAGAGAACGCCAAGGACGCCCTCGACGCGACCGGGCAGAAGATCAGCCGGACGTTCGAGGACACCAAGGACCGGATCGAAGACAAGGTCGACGAGATCAAGGCGGATGCCGAGGTCAAGCGCGCGGAGGCCGGCGTCAAGCACGCCGAGGCCGAGCGCGACGCGACGAAGGCCACCAAGGAGTTCAAGGAAGGCCTGCGCGACGATACTTGAGTCATGGGATGGTGGGCGGCGATGAGGGATCGGTTCCGTCGACGCCGCCCGCCCCTCCTGCACATCGCGACCGATGAAGGCACGGGGCCGGTCGTCATCCTCGTGCACGGCATCGCCAGTTCGTCCGTGACATTCCGGGAACTGGTGCCGCTGCTCACCCCGCGGCACCGGGTCATCGCGGTCGACATCCTCGGTTTCGGCGAATCGCCGGCTCCTGAGGGCTGCGAGTACCGGCTCGAGGACCACGTCGAGGCGCTCGCAGCCACGATCCGCTCGCTCCGGCTGCGCGAGCCGTTCGTGCTCGTCGGCCATTCCCTCGGCAGCCTCATCGTCGCCCGGCTCGCGGCGTCGCAGCTGACCCGGTTCGATCGCCGCACCCGAATCTCGCGCGTTGTTCTCGTGGGCCCGCCCGTCTATCTCTCGCCGTCCGAGATCGGGGACCGCTGGGTGCGTGCCCGGGTCAATGTGTACCTGCGCGTTTATGCGTTCCTGCGGGAGAACAAGGATCGCACCATCACGAACGCGGCGATCATCTCGCGGATGCTGCCGAAGGGCATCTTCGAGATCACCGAACGCAACTGGACCCCCTTCGTGAAGTCCCTCGAGCACTGCATCGAATCGCAGACGCTCGTGAGCGACATCGCGATCCTACGCGTGCCCGTCGACGTCGTCTACGGCAGCCTCGACGCGTTCATCCAGTCGGGCAGCCTGACCGTGATCGAGCGGATGCGCCACGTCTCGATGCACCGCGTGGAGGCGAACGACCACCTGATCCGGCCGCGCCTGGCCCGGGAGCTGCTCGCAGTCATCGAGACTGCGACCGGGGTCGACGACCGACCGGTGGACCCGGAGGGGCCGCGCGCACCGGCATCCGCTGTCGCACGCTGACCAGGGCGGCCGGCCGGGTGATTAGGCTGGGGACATGGACACACGCACCCTGGGAAGAACCGACCGAACCGTCTCCGTGATCGGGCTCGGAACCTGGCAACTGGGAGCGGACTGGGGGGACGTCAGCGAGGCCGACGCGACCGCCGTTCTCGCAGCATCCGTCGACGCCGGCGTCACCTTCTTCGATACCGCGGACGTCTACGGCGACGGACGCAGCGAGCAGATCATCGGGCGCTACCTCGCCGGGGACGGTAAGGACGCCGGGATCACGGTCGCGACCAAGATGGGCCGCCGCGTCGACCAGCTCGCCGAGAACTACGTGCTCGCCAACTTCCGGGCCTGGACCGAACGCTCCCGCCGCAACCTCGGTGTCGACACCCTCGACCTCGTGCAGCTGCACTGCCCGCCGAGCGCGGTCGTCGAATCGGGCGAGGTCTACGACGCGCTCGACACCCTCGTCGCCGACGGCACGATCGCCGCGTACGGCTTCAGCGTCGAGACCTGCGACCAGGCCCTCGCGGCGATCTCCCGCCCGGCCACCGCGACGGTGCAGATCATCCTGAATGCGTTCCGGCTCAAGCCGCTCGACACCGTGCTTCCCGCGGCCCGCGCCGCCGGGGTCGGCATCATCGCCCGGGTGCCGCTCGCGAGCGGTCTGCTCACCGGCAAGTACACCCGCGCCACGACCTTCGCCGAGAACGACCACCGCAACTACAACCGCGACGGCAGCCACTTCGACGTCGGCGAGACCTTCTCGGGCGTCGACTACGAGACCGGGCTCACGGCGGCCGCCGAGTTCGCCGCGCTCGTTCCCGCCGGGCTCACGCCCGCACAGGCCGCGCTCGCCTGGGTCGCCCAGCAGGACGGCGTGAGCGCCGTCATCCCCGGCGCGCGCTCGATCGCGCAGGCGCAGGGCAACGCGGCGGCCGGGTCGGTTCCCCCGCTCAGCGCCGAGTTCCTCGCCGGCGTTCGCGACATCTACGACCGGCTCCTCCGCGCCCAGATCCACCCGCGCTGGTAGCACTCTCGCGGATGCTGGTGCGTGCGGGGTGCGATCAGCCGAGGTCGTCGGGGTCCCGGCCGGTGCGCTCGCCGGAGTCGAGGGTCGCGATCGCGGCGAGGTCGGCCGCGTCCAGGCTGAAGTCGAAGACGTCGAGATTTTCGCGGATGCGGGACGGTGTCACCGACTTCGGGATCACGATGTTCCCGAGGTCGAGGTGCCAGCGGATCACGACCTGCGCTGCTGACTTGCCGTAGCGGGCGCCGATGGCGTCGAGTGTCGGGTTGCCGATCGCCCTGCCGCGGGCGAGGGGTGACCAGTCTTCGGTGAGGATGCCGTGGGCGGCGTCGTAGGCACGGGCATCCGCTTGCTGCAGCCAGGGGTGCAGCTCGATCTGGTTGACCACGGGAACCACGTCGGTTTCGGCGAGAAGCCGGTCGAGGTGATGCGGGTGGAAGTTGGAGACGCCGATCGAGCGGGCCCGCCCGTCGGCGCGGATCGCCTCGAGGGCCCGCCAGGTGTCGACGTACTTGTCCTGGCGCGGGGCCGGCCAGTGGATCAGGTACAGGTCGACGTAGTCGAGCCCGAGCTTGCCGAGGCTCTCGTCGAAGGCACGCAGGGTGCTGTCGTAGCCGTGGTCCGCGTTCCACACCTTGGTCGTCACGAAGACGTCGCCGCGGGGGAGGCCGGCCCGGGCGATGCCCTGGCCGACGCCGGCCTCATTGGCGTAGAGCGCTGCGGTGTCGACGTGCCGGTACCCGGACTCGAGCGCGACCTGCACGGCGTCGGCCGCGTCGGCATCCGGAATCTTGTAGACCCCGAGCCCCAGCTGCGGGATGGAGTGGCCGTCGTGGAACTGCAGAACGGGTGAAGAGGTCATAGCTCCATTAAACCGGCCATGCGGCTTTCCGCGAAAGCGGGTGAATCGTCGGTTGGACACGGCCTGAACGACGATTCACCGCTTTCGCGGAAGGGGTGGCCCGGCGAGGTGCGCGCTTCTCACGTGGTGAGAGGCGCGCTTTCGAGTCGGCGGCCCAGCACCGAGAGTATGAGGATCTCGTGCCGACCCCTCGGGGGTGCGGCAGGCCGGGCAACGTCGCCCGGCGAGAACCCGGGATGCAGGAGGTCACGGTGAAGGCTGTCCGGATCCATTCCTATGGCGCACAGCCGACCCTCGACGACGTGCCGGAGCCCGAGATCCTCGGCCCGTGGGACGTGCTCGTCGACGTCGGCGCCGCCGGGCTCTGCCGTACCGACCTGCACATCATCGAAGGCCAGTGGGATCCGATCCAGCACCCGCACCTGCCCTATACCCTCGGCCACGAGAACGCCGGCTGGGTACGGGCGTGCGGCTCGGCCGTGCACAACGTCGCGGTCGGGGACACCGTCATCATGCATCCGCTCACCAGCTGCGGGCTCTGCCCCGCCTGCCGGGAGGGCCAGGACTCGCACTGCGAGAACGCCACCTTCCCCGGCATCAACGTCGACGGCGGCATGGCCGAGGTGCTGCGCACGAACGCGCGCGCCGTGGTGAAGCTCGACCCCGTGCTCCAGCCCCGGGACGTGGCCGCTCTGGCGGATGCCGGACTCACCGCGTACCACGCCGTGCGGAAGGCCGCCCCGGTGCTCTTCCCCGGCAGCCACGCCGTCGTGATCGGATCCGGCGGCCTCGGGCACATCGGCGTGCAGAGCCTCGCGGCGATCACGAGCGCGGAAATCACGGTCGTCGACCGCTCCGAAGCGGCGCTCGAGCTCGCCGGGCAGATCGGCGCCCACCACACCGTGCTCGCGACGAGCGACGCGGCGGTCGAGAAGGCCGTCGCCGAGATCACCGGTGGCGGCGCGCACATCGTCTTCGACTTCGTCGGCGAACGCGGCGCAGAACTGCTCGCCCCGAAGTTGCTCCGGAACCGTGGCTCGCACTACGTGATCGGCTACGGCGGTACGGTCAGCCTGCCGACGATCGAGATCATCTCCCGCGAGATCAATGTGATCGGCAACCTCGTCGGCACATACACCGACCTTGTCGAACTGATGACCCTCACCGCCCAGGGCAAGGTCACCCTGCACACCGCCGTCTACCCGCTCGAGGCCGCCAACGACGCGATCGCCGACCTCGAGAGCGGTCGCCTGGTCGGCCGCGGCATCCTCGTACCCGGTCACGCCGCCTGAGCCAGATCCACCCCGATCCATCCGAAGGAGACCAACAGTGACGTTCCTCGAAACCTCGGAAGCCCCGAGCGGCTTCCTCGACTCCCCGCAGGCGCGGGCCCTGCTCGTGCGCGTCATCCGGGTGGCATTCCCGCACGCGCAACTGCCGGACACCGCATACGAGAAGACCGCAGACGCCCTGATCGCGCTCGCCGAGAAGACGCCACGGCACTTCCTCGCCCTGTCGTCCGGCCTCGCGAGCCTCGACACCCTCCCGGCCGGAGCGTTCCTCGACCTCAATGCGATGGATGCCACGGCCCGCCTCCGCGCGATCGAACAGACCGAATTCTTCGGCTTCGTTCGTGCGAACACCGTGCTGACCCTCTACAACCTCCCGGAGGTCTGGCAAGCGCTCGGCTACGAGGGCGCATCCTTCGACAAGGGCGGCTATCTGCACCGCGGTTTCAACGACCTCGACTGGCTCCCCGAGCCGCGGATCGAGGAATACACCGGCGAATTGCGCTACGTCGAGATCGGCCCGCTCACCCGGCAGGTCGGTGCCGCGACCCCGGCGACCCCGGCTGCGGCATCCGCAGCCCCGGAATCCGCTTCGGGCAGGGACGAGGTGACGAAGTGAGCGCCATCGACCACGACGAGGAGGCCGTCGTCATCATCGGGTCCGGAGCGGGAGGCGGCACCCTCGCCTACGAGCTCACTGCCCGGGGCATCCCGGTCGTCGTGCTCGAGGCAGGGCCCCACATCACCAATGCGGAATACGTCAACGACGAGTGGGCGGCGTTCTCGCAGATGGCCTGGCTCGACCCGCGCACGACGAGTGGCTCCTGGCGCATCGCCCGTGACTTCCCGAACCTGCCGGCGTGGATCGTCAAGGCCGTCGGCGGAAGCACCACGCACTGGTCCGGCGCCACGCCGCGCTTCCTCGCCCACGAATTCCAGGCCCGCAGCACCTACGGCGATATCGACGGCGCGAACCTGCTCGACTGGCCGATCACCCTCGCCGAACTCGCGCCGTACTACGACCGCGCCGAGATCGCGATGGGCTCGACGCACCGGCACGGTCGCGCCGCCCTGCCCGCCAACAACAACTACAAGGTGTTCGCCAACGGTGCCGCCCGGGTCGGCTACAACTTCTACGCGACCGGTCCGTACGCGACGAACGCCGAGCCGTACGACGGGCGCCCGGCATCCGTGCAGGACGGCTTCAACTTCCAGGGCGACAAGTCCGGCGCGAAGTGGAGCACCCTCGTGCGCGAGATTCCCCGTGCGGAGGCGACCGGTCACCTCGACCTGCGGCCGCTCAGCCAGGCCGTGCAGATCACGCACGACCGGACCGGGCGCGCCGATGCCGTGCTGTACCTCGATGCCGCCGGCGGCATGCACCGGCAGCGGGCACGCATCGTCTGTGTCGCCGGGAATTCGATCGAGACGCCTCGACTGCTGCTGCTCAGCGCGAGCTCACTGTTCCCGGACGGACTCGCGAACTCCTCCGGCCAGGTCGGCCGCAACTACATGCGGCACACGACCGGCTCCGTCTACGCCCAGTTCCCCGACCCGGTGCACTCCTACCGCGGCGAGACCATGGCCGGGATCATCGCGGACGAGGCGCGCCACGACGAGCGCCGCGGCTTCGCGGGCGGCTATTACCTCGAGACCCTTTCGCTCGGGCCGGCGTTCCTCGCGGCCTTCGCGGACCCGGGTTCGTGGGGGCGCGACTTCACGTCGATCCTCGACGGCTACGCGCACACCGCGGGGCTCTGGATCGTCGGCGAGGACATGCCTCAGGAGACCAACCGGATCACCCTCAACGGTTCGGTCACGGATGCTGCCGGCCTGCCGGTCGCGAACGTGAACTTCGACGACCACCCGAACGACGTCGCCATGCGCGACCACGGCTACCGCCAGGCCGAACTGCTCTACGACGCGGTCGGGTCGATCTCGGCGCACCGCACCCCGCCGTATCCCTCGACGCACAACCTCGGCACAAGCCGGATGAGCGCACGACCGGAGGACGGCGTGGTGAACAAGTTCGGGCGTGCCCACGATGTGCCGAACCTGTTCGTGAGCGACGGGTCGGTCTTCACGACCGGCGCCGCGGCCAACCCGACGCTCACGATCGTGGCCCTCGCCATCCGGCAGGCCGACCATATCGCCGAACAGCTCGCCAACCGGTCCCTGTGACCGGGCTACCGGCTCCGGGATCCGGGACCCCTCCGGCACCCTGACACCGTCCCGAACCACGCCCGACAAGGAGATGACGCACCCATGACCCACGACCAGATGATGAGAACCCCGTACGACCAGATCGGCGACGTGCCGACCTTCACCCTCGAATCGAACGATGTCGAGAACGGCCGGGAACTCGACCCGCCCCAGCGCAGCGGGATCTTCGGCGCCGGCGGCAGCGACACGTCCCCGGAACTGCACTGGAGCGGTTTCCCGGCGGGAACCCGAAGCTTCGCGGTCACGATGTACGATCCGCTCGCCCCGACGGCGAGCGGATTCTGGCACTGGGCCGTCGCCGACATCCCCGTTTCGACGACGAGCCTGCCGACCGGTGCGGGGGAGGAGGACAGCACCCTGCTCCCGCCCGGCGCCTGGCAGCTGACCAACGACGCGAGCCTCCGCCGCTACCTCGGTGCGGCCCCGCCGGCCGGCCACGGGCGGCACAACTACTACATCGCCGTGCACGCCCTCGACGTCGACACGATCGGGATCCCCGAGACGTCGACGCCCGCGTTCCTCACCTTCAACCTCGGCGCGCACACCCTCGCGCGCGCCGTGATCACGCCCTGGTGGGAGGCCCGCTAACCGTCGCGGAGCGGATGCTCAGCGCCTGACGCTGCCGGAGCGGAAGTACCGCGAGAGTCCGGCAGCGGTCTCGCGCAGCATCCGCTCGTGGTCGCGTTCGCGGATCGCGATGGAGTCCGCGCGGGCCGAGATCGCCACGGAGCCGACGAGCAGGCCTGCGGAGTTGCGCACGCCGACCGCGGCGCACGTCATACCCGGCACGAATTCCTCGTGCTCCCAGGCGACGTGCGACCGGGAGATCGACTCGAGCTGGCGTTCGAGTTCCCCGCGATCCGTGATCGTCGCCGGGGTCAGCTGCGGCAGCCCATGAGCGTCGAGGTACTGGTCGCGCTGTTCGCCGGTCATGCCGCTCAACATGATCTTGCCGAAGGCGGTCGCGTGCGCGGCCTCGTGGAACCCGAAGCTCAACGGGGTGAGGCGCGGGGCTGCCGGGGAATCCACGATGTACGTGACGACGACATCGGCCCCCCGGTAGACGGCGAAGTACGCGGCCGCCTGGGCGTTGCGGTGCAGGCGGGCGATCTCGGTGCGCACCTCGGCGGGCACCCCGATCTGGCGATGCAGCGAGACGCCGAGCTGATGCAGCTTGTAGCCGAGTTCGAACTTGCGCTCCCGGCGGATGTGCACGAGGTAGTCGCTCTGCACGAGCGTCTGCATGAGCCGGTACACGGTCGGCAGCGGATAGCCGAGGCTCGCGGAGACCTCCTTCGCCGTGGCCCCGCCACGTTCGGCGACGATCTCGAGGATCGCGAGCGTCTTCAGGATCGAGGCGACCCCGCTCGGGGCGGGCGGTGCCGGCAGTGCCGTGACGTTGGACGTCAGTGGCGGCTGGGCGAGCGTCCGGGGCGACGGCGGCTGGGACAGGGGAAGAGCATCCGTGGTCTTCATGCGGCCATTGTCGGTCGGGCCCGGCCCGGGCACAATCGTCCGGCTCCTGAGAAGATCCCGGGTTCGGCGCGTGAGGCAGCTTCTCACATGGTGACAGGGCCCCTGACCGGGCCGGCACCGGCGAATTTAGGCTGGCGGCATCCGCATCGCTTGAAGAAGGAGATCGTCATGGCCGCCTCCAGCGCCATTCGCACCATCATCAGCCCCGGCCGCTACGTCCAGGGGAAAGGGGCGCTGTCCCGGCTCGGCGAATTCCTCGCGCCGCTCGGGAAGACCCCGCTCCTCGTCTCCGACGACGTCGTCTGGGGGATCCTCGGGCAGCGCGCCACGGACTCGCTGCGCGCCGCCCAGCTGCCCGTCACCCGGGAACGTTTCGGCGGCATCCCCACGGCCGCGGAGGTCACCCGCCTCGTCGGCGTGATCGACAGGACCGGCGCCGACGTCATCGTCGCCCTCGGCGGCGGCAGCACCATGGACGCCGTGAAGGCGGCCGGGTTCCTCGCCGGGATCCGCTGGGTCACGGTGCCCTCCGTCGCATCAACGGATGCCCCCACCTCGGCCCTCTCCGTGATCTACACCGCAGATGGCGCGTTCGAGGAGTACCGCTTCTTCCCGAAGAACCCTGACCTCGTGCTGATGGACACCCAGCTCGTTGCGGATGCCCCTGCCGCGTTCCTGGCGGCGGGCGTCGGCGATGCGCTCGCGACGTGGCTCGAGGCCCGGGCGACGAGGCAGGCGCACGCGAACACGATGGCCGGCGGCCTGCCGACCCTCGCGGGCACCGCGCTCGCCGAACTGTCCTGGGGCGTGATCTGGGACAACGCGCTCCCCGCCCTCGACGCCGTGCGCGACCACCAGGTCACCCCGGCCGTCGAGAAGCTCGTCGAGGCGAACACGCTGCTGTCGGGGCTCGGATTCGAGTCCGGCGGGCTCGCCGCGGCGCACGCGATCCACAACGGCCTGACCGCGGCGCACCAGACCCACGGGCTCGCGCACGGGCAGAAGGTCAACATCGGCTCGGTCACGCAGCTCGTGCTCGAGGGCGCCCCGACCCAGGAGATCCGCGACTTCATCGAGTTCACGACCCGGGTCGGGCTGCCGAACACGCTGACGGAGGTCGGCCTCAGCGTCGACGACGAGGATGACCTGCGCCGCGTCGCCGAGGCGGCGACGGTGCAGGGGGAGACCATCCACAACATGCCGTTCCCGATCACCCCCGACGAGCTGGTCAGCGCGCTTAAGTCGATCGAGCGGTTCTCCCGCACCGTGCGGAGCGAGGCGCACCTGCCCGCTCCCGTGCAGTACGTGGCCCACCAGGTCGACACGCACTAGCCGCAGGTCTCCGGCAGCGGATGCCGCGGCATCCGCTGCCCCGACCCGCGGCTTCGCGACGCCCGCGAGAGTAC
>NZ_JASJXJ010000099.1:0-14501 GCF_035018685.1 Cryobacterium sp. RTC2.1 | reverse complement strand
CCTCCATCACGTCAAGAATCACATCAGTCATCAGGCACCTCCATTGTTAGGAGTTACACCGAAAATCGTATAGTCCCTGGATTCGCGGTCTAATTATAAAGCCATGCCCGTTGATCTCCGCGTCGGAGTAGAGAAGAGGCAACGCTGCGGCGGGATGGACGAAATCTGGCCGCGGATCTGTCGCGCTAGCCGTTCCCCTTACGGGCGGTTGATGGTGGGCATCGCCTCGACCGGTGCTGGTCCATCTGCACTGTCCTCGGCGGAGCGTGTGGGCTTGACGCGATTCAGGCGTGTTCGCACGGCGATGCCAGCGCAGAGGATGACGGCGGTGCCGCCGATGATGGTCTGCCAGGTGAGTTGTTCGTGGAGGATGAGTGCGGCCCAGAGGATGCTGAGGACGGGTTGGGTGAGTTGTACCTGGCTGACCTGGGCCATGGGCCCGATCGCCAGTCCGCGATACCAGGCGAAGAATCCCAGGAACATGCTCACCACTCCGAGGTACGCGAAGGCCGCCCATTGGGTGAGCGTGCCGGTAGGTGGCTGGTCAACGATGGCAATTGTCGTCAGGGTGACCATGAGGGGAGCGGCTAGAACGAGGGCCCACGATACGGTTTGCCACGCTCCGATCTCGCGCGCGAGCAGGCCTCCTTCGGCGTAACCGATGGCCGCGGCCATGACAGCACCGAACAGGAGCAGGTCTGACCATTGCAAGCGGATGCCTTCGCCTCCCTGCAGGGACGCGAAGGCTACGGCCACCATGGCTCCGACGGTGGCCATGATCCAGAACGAGAGCGGTGGTCGCTCTTTTCCCCGGATGACAGCCATGACGGCCGTCGCGGCCGGCAGGAGCGCGATGACCACGGCGCCGTGACTGGCTGACGCCGCCGTGAGGGCAAAGGATGTCAGGAGGGGGAAGCCGATGACGACACCACCCGCAACGACGGCGAGGCGAGACCACTGGTGGCCGCGCGGAAGGCGTTGCCGCGTGATGATCAGGGCGGCCGTGGCGAGCACGGCAGCGACGACAGCGCGGCCGGATCCGATGAACAGGGGAGCCATGCTCTCGACGGCCACGCGGGTGAAGGGCACGGTGAAGGAAAACGCGGCGACACCGAGAAACCCCCAGGCGAGGCCGGCCCGTGAGGGTGATAGCGGTGCGGACATCCGATTGATAGCGCTATTATGATCTGACATGGATAACGATAGCAGTTTTCGGATTGTGGCCGCACTGCATGAGTGGATCGCGGGCCGGGCGCCGGGCGCCCGGCTGCCCACCAGCCGGATGCTCGTCGTCGAGTATGGGGCGAGCCCGGTGACGGTGCAGAAAGCCATCCGGACTCTTGTGGGGCAGGGCTTGATCGAAACCCGGCCCGGCGCCGGCACCTTCGTTCGCGCAGTGCGTACCGCTCGGCCGCTCGACTTTAGCTGGCAGACCGCCGCGATGCGTTCGCCAAACAGCCACCTCGGCGCGTTGAATCCTGCGCTACGTGCCGCTCCACAGGGGAGCATTGCTCTGCATTCCGGGTATCCCGACCGGGAGCTGTTACCGGAACGATTGCTCCGGTCGGCGCTGGCTCGCGCGGCCCGAAGCGAGGCGGCTCTGACGCGTTCACCGGTCGCGGGGCTTCCGGAGCTGCAGTCCTGGTTCGCCGGGGAGCTCGGTTCTGCGACACCGGTCGGCGTGACTCCGCCCCTGCCGAGCGATGTCATCGTACTCCCGGGAAGTCAAAGTGGTCTGGCCACGATCTTTCGTGCCCTGGCCACCGCTGGAGCGCCGCTGCTGATGGAATCGCCCACGTACTGGGGCGCGATCCAGGCTGCGGCTCAAGCCGGGGTTGACGTGGTCCCGGTTCCCTCAGGACCCGAGGGGCCCGATCCCGATGACCTCGCTCGGGCGTTCCAGGAAACTGGTTCGCGGGTCTTCTATGCACAGCCGACCTATGCGAACCCGACGGGCGCACAGTGGTCAGAGTCCACCACGACGCAGATCCTCGACGTCGTTCGGGCGCACGGCGCCTTCCTGGTCGAGGACGATTGGGCCCATGACTTCGGCATCGATACCGACCCGCAACCGGTCGCCGCGCGCGATGACGCCGGCCATGTCGTCTATGTGCGATCCCTCACCAAGAGCGTCTCGCCGTCGCTGCGCGTGGCGGCGATCATTGCCCGGGGTCCCGCCAAAGAACGCATTCTCGCCGACCGCAGTGCAGAATCGATGTACGTCAGCGGGATCCTTCAAGCCGCAGTGCTCGACGTCGTCACCCAACCGGGGTGGCAGACGCACCTGCGCAACCTTCGCCCGCAACTGCGGGCCCGGCGAGACCTGTTACTGACGAGTCTGCGCGAACACGCACCCGACGTGCACATCGCCACCGTTCCGGCGGGCGGTCTGAATTTGTGGGCGCGCCTGCCGGATGGGACGAATCTCGAGCGGCTGGTCGCAGACTGCGAAGCCGCGGGGGTCCTGATCGGTGCCGGCTCGAGTTGGTTCCCGGCCGAGGCCACCGGCCCCTTCATGAGGCTCAACTACTCCGGACCCAACCCCGGGGCATTCCCCGACGGAGCCCGCATCATCGGCCAAGCACTTTTGTCCAATTACTGACGGTGCCCCTGACCCGCGAGCGCGTCTGCTCGAACGCACCGCGCATAGTTGGCGACCGCGGGACTACTGTCTCACCTGCCCCGTAGGGGGTTGGCCAATTGGTCTTCCTCTTCCGTGGCGCTTCACTCAGGGGCGAGTATCGTCCATGACGTGGAAACCTCCTCGCAGCGGTCTGCGCGATTGCACGCCAGCAGCCAAGCGCTCTGGCGGATGGCCAAGTTCGGGTGGGGCCTGGCGCTCCTGATACTTGTCCTCTCAATCGTCGAGCTCTTCCTCACCTGGCCACAGGGAATTGTGCAAGTGACACGGTACGTAGCGTTGGCTCCGGCCGTCATAGCTTCAGGCTTCTGGGGAGGGTCGAGAGCGCGCGAGCGGGATTCTTTGATCGCCGAGGTGGAAGGTGACGAGCCTCCGATTGACGAATAGTGCGCCGTCGTATTCGACGTCCGGCTAACGGGCGCGGACTTCAACGAGGTATCTGGATTCTGGGCAGATCGCCCCGCGCTCGAGAAGTACTCTGGAACGCATGATGCCTGCGTTGCCGATCCTCATCTCTGCGACATCGCCGACGTCCGCTGAAGCCAAGGATGTGTCGTTTCGGTACTACGAAGACATTGTGGGTCGCTACCATGGGCGACCTGCATCACGGCAGGAGATTTTGGATGCCCAGGCCGGGTACTCCAGTGATGACCTTGTCGCACCACGGGGGATTCTTTTACTCGCCCGTCAAGGGCTCACGGTTCTCGGCTGCGCAGGATTGCGGGTTCGCCCCGGCGAGATCGGCGAGGTGACGAGAGTCTTCGTGGAACCGACGGCACGAGGTAAGGGCGTGGGACGCCTGCTCATGGAGGAACTGGAGCGCGAATCCCGCGAACTGGGACTGGATGCGTTGCGGTTGGACACGCGAACCGACCTCGTCGAGGCGCGACGCCTGTACGCGTCGCTTGGCTTCATCGAGGGGGAAGCGCACAATACGGACCCCTACGCGAACCACTGGTTCCGCAAAGAACTGCTGTGAAGTCATGACAGGCGCGGACAGCACGCCAGGCCCCGGACCGGTTCCGGAGCTTCTTGTCACCTCTCTTGAGGAGAGTTTAGATTTCTGGTGCCGTCTCTGCGGATGTGAGATGCTGTATGACCGCCCCGAGGAGGGGTTTTCCTACATCACCAGTGGCACGGCACACATGATGCTCGAGCAAAGGGGCGTGGGGGCGAAACTGGGTGCCAGCTGCGTTGGATCTGCCTTTGGGTCGCGGCGTCAATTTCCAGATCTCCGTAGCGTCGATTGACCCGATCGTAGGTGCTCTGGAGCCGGAGACGAAGTGGTACCGGACAGGCCAGACCGGGGCTGGCGTAGTTCAGTTTCTCGTGCAGGACCCGGATGGGTACTTGATCCGATTCCAAGCATCGCTGGGCCGAAGGTCTGTCGCCCTTGTCGTGTAAGGGGTTCCGCTTGCGGGCATCTCACCTGGTCATCGCTCCGATGCCTGATCCAGTCGCCTGGGCGCCCGTTCAACGTCCGGCTTGCGGGCATTGTAGGGACGCCAACATCACGATGTGTCTGATTATGTGTGAGCGACCTTCGGTCCACGGATTTGACCCTGCACTATGGTGCAGGGTCAACAGTGGGGGAATGACTTCCTCGGCTGTTCGAAACACTGTCCGCATATCCGCTTTCTACGATCTGATTGTCACTGCTGGCTTCGCATTGCCGTTCACAGCACCAGCTCTCTTCGAAGGATTCGGAGCGCTTCAGGTAGCCCTTGGGCTCCCTGGTTCAGTGCCCGATGCGGGCGATGTGTTTACCCTGATGTTCGCCAACTTGATGGGATCGCTGGTGGTGGTGTGGTCGGTGTTCAGGCTTGCGCGCCCATCGAGGGCAGCAGGCGCCGCGGACACTGCAGCAAGGTTCCTTTTCTCGCTCGGGATGGCGGCAGCCCTGATTCACGGCGCGTCGCCGCTCGTGCTTGACATGCTCATCCTCGAGGTGGTGTGGGCTATCGTGCAGGGAGCTGTCATGGCCTCCGCCCGCCTTCCAGTAGTGGCTTAGAGTCGGCTTGTGCTAATAGCAGAACTAGCCCTGCGAGCCGGGGTTAAAATATCTACGGTTAGGTTCTACGAGCGAACAGGTGTCCTCGCGAAGCCAGAGCGGACAAACAGTGGATACCGCGACTATCGCGACTCCGATGTCCGCCGAATGCGCTTTCTTCGTCGCGGCCAGGAACTTGGTTTCACTTTGGCCGAGTTGCACGAATTCGACCGCTTCTCACAGACAGTACGTGCCGGGAGCGTGACGGCTGGCGACGTCGCGGAGGTTGCTGCGCAAAAGCTCCGCGAGATCGATGAAAAGATCGCTGACCTCCAGCGCACGAGCCTCGCCATCAAGGGACTTCTTGAAGTGCAGTGCGTTGATGCATCAGTGCCTTGCCCAATTGTCAGCGCCCTCGCCGGCCAATAGGGAGACTCCCGCACTAGCGCGCATGAGTGAGAGTGACAGTGCCCGTTGAGCGATCCCCGTGCGTGGTCTTGACCCCGGAGAGTGGACACGGGTTAAGCGGCGAGTTGGATTTCTGCGGCCTGTGACGAGTATTGCATCTCGAACTCCACTGGGGTGACCTGCCCGATCGAGGAGTGGCGCCGGCGGCGGTTGTAACGGTCCTCGATCCAGTCCGCGACGCCTTGGATCGCGCGGGCCCGGGTGGGCCAAACCCGGCGGTAGGACAACTCGGTTTTCAATGTCGCGAAGAAGCTCTCGGCCATGGCGTTGTCCCAGCAGATCCCGGTGTAGCCCATCGACCGGGTGATGCCGTTCTTGGCCGCGAACAGAGTGATCTGTTCCGACGCGTATTGGGCAGATTCAACCGGTGGAAGATCACCGTCGCCGGGCGGTCTCCGCGCAGCACCATGGCCATCGTGAGGGCGTCCTGGATGAGGTCGGTGCGTATGTGGTCCGCGATAGCCCAACCGATCACACGGCGGCTGTGAGCGTCGATGACGGTCGCCAAATACACCCACCCCTCCCACGTCCTCAGATAGGTGATATCGCCGACCCAGACCTGGTTCAGCGCCCCGGTATCCCACTGCCGTTCCACAGCATCGACCGGGTAGGCGTCAGCGTGATCGATGATGGTGGTCGTCTTCCACTTCTTCGGGCAAATGCCCACCAAACCCAGGCGCCGCATGGTCGCGGCGACGGTTTTGCGGGAGATGACCTCCCCGTCCGCTCGGAGATCGGCCAGGATCCTGGGGGCGCCGTAGACCTCGTCGGAATCGCCGTGAAAGAAAGCGACTTTCTGCTCGATGTGCACCCGCCGGATCGCCGCCGGCGACGGCACCCGGCCGGCCCAGGCGTAGTAGTCCGACCGGGACACCTCGAGGAGACGGACCATGCGGGTGATGGTGAAGTTGGTCCTCTCCGCCAGCATCAGTTCGAACGCTTGCCGTTCGTATCCGATGCTTCCTGGGCGAAGAAGATGGACGCTTTTTTCAAGAACGCCCTGTCCATCTTGAGGTCCGCGTTCTCTTTCCGTAGCCGCAGCAGCTCGGCCCGCTCAGACTCCGTCACTTCGGTTTGTCCGGTCTCGTTGCGGGCCTTGAACGCGCTCACCCAGCGGCCCAGCGTGGCCTCGTTGATCCCGAGCTCTCGCGCGACGGTCGCGACCGCTCTGCCGGTAGTCAAAATCAGCTTCACGGCCTCGTCTTTGTACTCAGGAGTGAACTCCCGACGTGATCTTGCCATAGTGAACATTCTCTCTTGTGAGGTGTCCACTCCCCGGGGTCAGGGCCACAGTGTTTACCTCGATGATCCGAAGTGACAGGGAAAAACGTGAACAGAACATCTCGGCTCCTGAGCGCGGCGACCGCCGCCAGTATCTGCATGCTGCTGCTGGCGGGCTGCGTGCCCGGACAATCCATCGACAGTCTGGCCAAACAACCCGAAGCCGCATTGACCTACCCTGGCAGCATCGATGTCCGGACCAACAAGGTCCCAGGACGGGTTCAATTCGGGCTCGACGGCGGCGACGTGGACACGACTGGTATATCCGGGACAACGACGCACTCACCACGCGAGGTCCTCGCGTTTTACTCTCGCGAGCTGGTGGCCAACGGCTGGAAACAGGTCGATGAGGAGCCCTACGGCACAACGGAGTCGGGACGACCAGCGCCTGCGAGACAATGGGAGAAGACGGGGCTCCAGCTCGGCTATTTCGTCGCAGCAACGACGGAGGGTGAAGCAACGAAGTACGAAACTATCCTTGAATCGTTGCGGTAGTTCGTTATTCGCGGTCGGGAAAGACCATGCCCCTTCAGATTCAACTCAGGGGTGCGAAAGACGTTGTGCCGTTCTGAGAAAGAAGGATCACACCACCGTGGAACCGTCCCGCAAGGGGTTCCGATGTGACACAACATCGGCACTCTTGGCAATCGCGCGGAGAGGCCGCGAATTCGTCGCGCTGGAGGTCCCGTCTTACGGGCACATGGCTCGACCCTACCTAGACTCGACCGCATGGTCAACAAGGTCAGCACCGCGGCGTACTCACGCCGAGCAAGGGAGTACACCGAACTCTTGGGGTCGATGGCTGCCGTGCACCCATCCGATCTCCAACTCGTTTCCCAGTGGGCCAGCGATGTCGACGGGGAAATAGTCGATGCTGGGTGTGGTCCAGGTCATTGGACCAACTTCCTCGCGGAGCAAGGCTATGTTGCTCGCGGAGTCGATTTGGTGCCCGAGTTCGTCACGTACGCCACGAATACCTTTCCTGGCGTGAGCTACACGCTTGGCAGTCTCGACTCGCTCGACGCCGACACGGGCTCCATTGGCGGGATCCTCTCCTGGTACTCCCTCATTCACTACGAGCCCGAGACGATACAGATTCCTCTCCAAGAGTTCAGCCGCGCGCTCAAATCCGGTGGCACGCTGCTTGTCGGATTCTTCGAAAGCCAGACGGTCGAGGAATTCGCCCACGCCGTCACGCCGGCCTACCGCTGGCCCGTGGATGACCTCGGTGCCGAGTTGAACGCGACCGGTTTCGACGTGGTCGAATCGCACGTCCGGAAGACCGCCGGCCAGCGCCCGGTGGCAGCTATCGTCGCCCGACGTCGCGATGCCCGCTGAGGGATAGGAGGTACTAGCCAATGTTCGGCTTTCCCTTTTCATCGCGTCAGCCCCGAAGAACGTCAGGGACTGACGTCAGCGTCGCAGTCTCGTTGGCCGTCCTTCAGGTCTTGATCGCGGTGATCCTCACCCTCATTTCTCTCGTGGAGCAGTTCAACGTCGACGCCTGTGGGTTCTCGCGCCACTGCGACTTTGGCCTCCTGACAAGATCAGTTTTTGTCACACCGCTTGCCGCGGTCGGCGCGCTGCTCATTGAGGGTGTCGCCGTCGTCCTTCTGGTCCGCCGTGGCAGTCGTATCTGGTGGGTGCCGGCTGTCGGCATAATGGTGGTGATAGGGGGCTACGTGGTTGCCCACGTGCTCAATGCTGTGGCCACGGGAGTTGCATAGGCCGTTCGGCTACCGCTCGGCGGCGATGAGCAACCTCGTCAGGTCATTGGAGAGCGACACGTGGCGCATCCGGACCATTCCACCTGAACAGGGTCAGATGCCACAGCCCGGGGCGTTTGCGCGAAGGATCGACGAGGCCATTCGCTCCAAGGGCCTCCAGCCGCCGGCGGACCTGCCACGAAGAGGGTTCGTCTCCAGCCTTCGCAATGTCCTGCCAGGGCGCGACTGCGTCCGCAAGGTCGATACCGTGTCTTCGGGCCAGCTCCCTGATCGAGAGGCCCTCCACGCGCGCATCACGTCTGATCCGCGCGAACAACTCCACCCGAAACTCCATCCGAAACCTCCACCTTGAGCAACGAAAACACGTTGCAACAACGGTGGAGGTGGGTCCCGCTTAGATTGCCCTGGTGGGTCCGAATAACACTGCCATAGTCAATTCTCCGCCGAGGTAAGCACCATGTCTGCAGCTGGGGGAGTGAGGGCGAGTTCGCTTTGCCTCGTCTCCTGGTACGGGACACGCCAAGCCGAAACGCTGCGCAGGGCGCCGGTGATGCAGCCGCGGGGCAAATGAAAAACTCCGGGTCCGCCAACGCGAAGTACCGGAGTTCTCAATTCTTGGCCCAAGTAACATGAAACAGCGGTCATCAAGGGCTTGCGGATCAATCGTAGTTCGGAGGGCGGTGTCCCTCAGGAACACGGATTGAAGCGGTAGTTGCTCGTTTGGTCAAAGCGGGTGGAGGTTGGAATCTGGTCGTCGAGCATTTCGGCGAAGAGGCCCCGCCGCGACTTTCGGGCGGGGCCTCTCGTTGCGGAGACGTCAGGTTGTCGGCACGTGCCAGGCTTGTGTGGAGAGCCCATTGCAGTCGTATATCTGCAGTTGAGTTCCATTGGTCGTAGCTGCGCCCGGGTCGTCGAGGCATCGTCCAGACTGCGGGTTATAGAGCGACCCGTCGGCTCGTGCCACCCACTGTTGGCCCCCGACGCCGTTGTTGCATCCCCAAAGCTCGACCTTCGCGAAGTTAGCGGTACCGTTGCCGGTGATGTCGAGGCATTTATCGAAGGCTCGGATGGTGCCGTCGGACTCGAGCGACCATTGTTGCCCAGTTGCGACGCCGCAGTCGTAGAGCTGAACCGCGTTGCCTTGAGCTGACGTGTTGTTGTTCACATCGAGGCACTTAGCTACACTTCCTGGGCCGGTGATTGGTCCGGTCGCGCTCGGAAGATTCGCGGTGGCGAACCGCGTCTCGCATTTGCCGCTCGCAATATGGGTGCCCGCCAGCATGATGAAGCTCGACCCCGTGGTCGCGGCCAGGAGCGGTGAGCTGTAGCCTGCGCAGGCAGTTTCTCCGGCGTCGTATCCGCCGGTAGGTGCCACCGTCACTGCCGTCGTGATCTCCTTCCATGTACCAATCCCAAGGTTTTTATTGATGAGCAAAACGTGGCCGGATTCCGGAAGCACGGTGAGGGCCCCGTCATTTCCTGCGACGACTCGCTGTCCTGAGACGATGAGTGTGCCGTTGGCTCCGCCTGCGGGCGACCATGTCAGGTACGGAGTATGCAGCAGGAAGCGAGAATCACTCGTCTGAATGCGCGTGCCGAGGCTTCCTGGATTCCAGGTCACACCGTCGGTCGATGTCTTAATGTAGACGTCGCACGCCTGGTCCGGATCGAAACCGTTCTTGCAGTCCTCGTAGCTCATCGCGTAGCTGCCGTTTGGTAGGTTGACGACGGTAGCCATGCCAGGACGTTGCACGCCGTCCTGGATTGCTACGTCGTAGACCTCGCTTCCCCACGTTGCACCGCCATCTGTGGATGAAACGTGCGCGAGTACCTGGTTGTAGTTGTTCGATGAGGGTCGCTCGTCCGAGAAGTAGCAGACGAGATTACCGTTGCTCGCGACGTTGAATTCCGGTTCCCAGATGCCGTGCATGATTGTGTTGGGTGTGCCGGTTTCGCTCGTGCACGAGCTCCGGTAGGTCCAGGTCACGCCTTGGTCTTTTGAGATGAACACCTCGACGGACTGCTGCGTGTAGTCACCGTGGTTCCAAGCGGTTCCGGCTGCCAGAAGCGTGCCAGCGGGAAGGTCGCCTTTCGCGCTTGGTAGTTCGTAGAGGGTGGGACCGTCGAGATCCCAGCCGTGCAGCGTATCCGTGACGGTACCGATCGGCGAAGCCGTCCAGCTCACGCCGTTGTTGGTCGACCGGTAGAGGGGAAAGTTTGCTTTCGTCGTTCCGGCACCCGAGTGCGCGAATGTCGCGATCATGGTCCCGTTCGACGAGCCGGAGTGGGCGAGACGGATGACGCGGGGATAGCTCGCGTCTTCACTCGGGTTGGCTGAAGAATTGGGTGTGTAGAGGGTCCCGCTCGAGGTGGTGGCAGCGAATGCTGCGCCTCCCCCAAGAGCGAGGCCGCTTGCCAGGAGGGCAAGCGCCGTGATGGTCACAGCGACCAGCGTCCGAGCGTCTGTGCGCCATTTGGGGCATTGCCGTACTCTATTTTTCATTTTGAACTCCTCGTTTGCGTCGTTGCAGTGATGGGATGAATGGACCCTCCCGTGGGGAGGCCGGCGAATTCGGCAGTTACTGAGCGTCTCGTTCGAGCGGCCCGGCATCGACGAACGTGCGTGCCTTGATGGCACCCTGCTCGTCCACGATCCAGAGGTGGAGCCTCGCAGAGGTCATAGCCGGCGCTGGTAACGAAAGCTTGACTGCATCGGAGATTTGGAACGGGTGAGCGAAGACGGGAGCTTCGGTGACGGAATGGGAGATATTTGGGCCGAAGGGCGTCCCGCTTTGAACCCAGGCCGCGCGCACTTGTCCAGTAAGAGGCTTCCGGCCGTGGTGGGACACGCGCACATCCAGGATGAGTGGCACTGTTGGGGTTGCGATGTCGGTTCCTGCCTCCCTGGGAACGAGGTCAACCACGATCACAGTTTCGGCGTTTGCGTCGGCCGGGTCCAGGCCGCCGAGGTCCTTGCTTTTACGGTCGGCGGTGAACAGGCCCGCAGACTCGTGCTCGACATCGGCCAGTTCGGTATAGACGTAGCCCGCGAACCTATCGTGTCGTCGGATCTCCTGCGTCTGCCACCTCACGTGCCAGGCTCGTTCGAGGCTGGTGAATCCGCCCCCGAATTCGCTGTTGAGGAGGGGTACGCCGCTACGGGGTTGCTCGTTGTCGCCATAGATCGACTTGTCAACGATGTGGGCCGGTCCCAGTGGCACAGGGAACGACTCGCGCTCACCCGAGGCGATCGCCGCGACATTGGCCGCCCACGACGCCGGGTTCTCGTCGTAGTAGTGCCAGTCCATGAGGTCGGTCTTGACGTGCTCCCAGCCAGAGTTCTCGACGATGGGTCGACTGTGGTCGAGGGCTGCGAGCTGATCGTATGCGCGGCGGGCCGCGTCGGCTTTTGCGGGGTCTCCGGGGATGTCCCAGTCCAGACCCCACTCCTCGTTGTACAGGCCCCAGATAATGATGCTCGGGTGGTTGCCGTCGCGCTTGACCATCTCCGGTATTTGCGCCTCGAAGTTCACCGTGGCTTCCTCGCTGAATCGGCTCGTGCTGGCCGGTTCCGCCCAGATGAGCATGCCGAGCGTGTCCGCCCAGTGCAGCCAGCGCGGCTCTTCGAACTTGAGGTGTTTGCGCACGAGATTGAAACCAGCCTGCCGGGCGAGATCGAGGTCGTGCACGAGTGCAGCGTCATCGGGCGCGGTAATGCCGGAGGTCGACCAGTAGCCCTGGTCTAACACTCCGCGAAGGTAGAATCGCTCGCCGTTGAGGTAAAGGTCCTCGCCGAGTCGTTCGATCGAGCGCAACCCGCCTGTGACGACGACAAGATCGTCGCCGACTCGCACGTCGAGCGCATAGAGGTGCGGGTCGATAGGCGACCACAAGCGGGGTGAGTCGATCGGTAGAAAGCCGGAGGCGCGACCGTGCTCGTCGGTAACCACTTCGAGATCGCCGATGCTCACGCGGGCACGCGCGGCCTCGTCGCCCGCGACCTGCACGGTGACCTCAAACCCCGTCAGTGAGTCGCCTCTCAGTGAGACAGATTCAGCGTAGGTGCGGCCGCGTGCTTCGATCCACACGCTTTGCCAGATGCCGGAGCTTGCCATGAACGAGACGCCGTCGTAGTCGTCGCGGGGAAGTGATCGTTGCTTGCCGTGCGGGATCGAGCGCTTATCGGAGGGCGCCGTTACGTCCACGAGCAGCGTCGCGCTCGAACCTGCGGCGAGGTAATCCGTGATATCGAACTCGAACGAGGTGTACCCGCCTGTGTGCTCGCCGACTTTTGCCCCATCGATGGACACCCGCGTCTCGTGGTGCACGGCGCCGAAGCAGACGAACACCCGGGCGCCGGCCCAGGAGTGGGGGATGGTTAGTTCGCGTGAGTAGCTGGCTTGTTCGAGCCAGGTGCGGGCGATGCCCGACGCCTCGGTCTCCCAGGCGAACGGCACGGTGATGCTCTCCTCGCCGTCGAGGCTTGAGAACGCCCACTGGCCGTTGAGTGATTCCCAGCGATTCGACCGGTCGAAGTCGGGTCGAGGGTACTCAGGTTTGGGTACCGACGGCAGTTCTGAAGACATGCGAATGGAGCCTTTCGGGGTGATGATGGTCATGGTCAGCCTTTGACGCTTCCGGCGAGGATGCCGTTGATGAAGTGCTTCTGCAGAAGCACGAAGATGATGAGTAGGGGGATGAGTGCGACGGAGGACGCGGCGAGGAGTTCGCCCGTTACGTGCGCATAGTCGGCGCCGATCTTGTTGCCGCTGATGTTTTGGGCGAGGGTCGATAGGACCACCTGGAGCGTCTGCATCCGGTCGCCCGTGGTGATAACGACGGGCCAGACGAAGTCGTTGTAG
Organism: Cryobacterium sp. RTC2.1; assembly: GCF_035018685.1. Classification (NCBI taxonomy): domain Bacteria; kingdom Bacillati; phylum Actinomycetota; class Actinomycetes; order Micrococcales; family Microbacteriaceae; genus Cryobacterium; species Cryobacterium sp. RTC2.1. The sequence continues at coordinate 1,532 of NZ_JASJXJ010000099.1, read as the reverse complement.
ATGTTCATCACAGTCAGCACGGCGAGGCCAGCGATCCCGGGTCGGATCACCGGAAGCACGATGCGCCAGAAGATACCGAACTCCCCGCACCCGTCGACGCGGGCCGCATCGAGTAGTTCGTCGGGCACGGCGCTGATCACCTGCCGCATCCAGAAGATCGCGAACGCGTCCACGGAGCCGGGCAGCACGAGGGCCTGGTAGGTGTTGACCCAGCCGAGCTCTTTCATTTCGAGCAGTAGCGGGATGATGAGCACGATTGTTGGGAGCATAAGTGTCAGCAGTACGGCCCCGAAGAAAAAGTTCTTGAACCGGAACTCGTATTTGGCGAACGCATACCCTGCCAGTGGTGCGAAGAACAGTGTGATCAGGCCCTTGGAGAAGAGCACTATGGCGGTGTTGAAAAAGCCGGAGAGGATCGGCACGTCGGTGAACATCTGCGTGTAGTTGTCGAGCGTGAACGTGCCTGGGTTGAATCCCAGTGGGTCGGCGATGATGTCGTTGGCCGGTTTGAATGCCGAGACGAGGGCCCAAGCCACCGGTGCCAGAAAGCCCGCGGTAAGGAGGATCAAGAAGACCTGGGATACGATCTGCGGCTGGAACCGCCGTGTCCGGAAAACGGATGCCGTCCTCATGTCAGTCCTTCGCTCTCAGCAGCCGCACGAACCCGAGCGACAGCGCCATCACGATGATCACGAGCAGGAACGAGTTGGCCGCTCCCGTGCCGAGATCTGCGACGGTGATGTGGTTGTACAGGTAGAGGCCGGCCGTCGTGGTTGAGCCATACGGGCCACCCTTGGTAACGACGTACGGTTCGGCAAACATTTGGAATACCGCGAGAGTCTGCAACACGACGATGAACATGATCGTCCGTCGGATCAGGGGGACAGTGATGCTCCAGAGCTGCCGGAACGGTGATGCCCCGTCAAGCTCCGCGGCCTCGTATACCGTCGTGTCGATGGACTGCAGGCCGGATATCACGATGATGACCACAAATCCGGTCGTCTTCCAGAGGAATAGGAGCGCGAGCGTTGGTTTCGACCACTCGCTCGTTGTTAACCAACCGACGTCTGGAAGCCCGACTAGGTTCAGCAGCCCGTTGATGACCCCGTAGCGCTGGTCGAACAGTACGATCCAGATCTGGGCGATCGCAACGAGGGGTGTGACGAAGGGCACGATGAACGCCGTGCGATAGAAACCGCGAGCACGGATGCGAGTGCTGTTGAGGAGGACCGCTGCGAGCACGCCCACGCCCAGTTGCGCCGGGATGATCAAGAGCCAGAGCACACCCGAGTTGGCCAGCGACGCCCAGAAGTCCGGGTTCGAAAGCAGGTAGGTGTAATTGCCCCAGCCCACCCAGTCCGCGGTACCCGACCCGCGCCAGTTGGTTAAGCTCAGCCGGAACGTGAACACCAGCGGGTAGATCGAGAACGCGGCAAAGATCGCGACGAACGGAAAAATGAAGAGGTAGGGCGCCGACTTCCGTCGCAGCAGGGACCAACGCGGTCCCCGCTGCGACGATCGCGGAGCCGTAC
>NZ_JASJXJ010000098.1:0-14655 GCF_035018685.1 Cryobacterium sp. RTC2.1 | reverse complement strand
CCGCGCACCCGGACCGCGCGCATGCTCGAGGAGGAACGCCGCACGGTCACCCGTCTCGGCGGTCACGTGCCCGTCACAGTCCTCTCCGTCGGTCCGGACTCCGACGCCGTGCCGTTGCACAAGCTCGCGAGCCGTCTGCGCAAGATCAAGCCGAGCCTGACCAAGGCAGAGGTGCTCGCCGTCAACAACCGGCTGAGCTCGATCACGAAGAAGCTTCCGATCCCGAAGGGTGTCGATCCCACCAAGGCCCGCCCCCAGCGCGGCAACTAGGCGCGTCCACCCATCCATTCCGCACGTCAAGAACCCCTCGTCGTCACGACGAGGGGTTCTTGCGTCTGCCTGTCGGCGCGCGGCTCAGCCGCGGACGAGGACGGTTCCGGCGACCTTGTCGTGGAAGCCGCGCTGGTCGGAGTCCCAGACCAGTGCGGGGAATGCCAGGCCGAGAAGCACGGAACGCACAATCGGCCGCCACGGACCGACCCAGCCGCCCGCGAGGGGGATCACCCGGAGTCCGACGAGGCGGTGGCCGATGCTGCCGCCGATCGTCGGGATGAACACGACCTGGAGCAGGACATAGGTCCCGGTCACGACAAAACCGTTGTAGTCGAGGAACGTATAGCGGAACACCGTGAATGCCAGCGCCATCGCGAGGGCATAGTCGATCAGGAGTCCCAGCATCCGTCGCCCGGCGCGGCCGATGGACAGTGGGCCGGCGTCGGGAAGCCCGAGTCGCTCCCCCGGCCATCTGCTCGGCGGGAGCTGTCCGAAGGTGGTCGGTTGCGAGGCAGAGGGAGGCACGGGATGATCCTAGCCAAGGGCCCCGCCTGTAACATGTGAGAAACAAAGTCGTCACAGTTGAGTAATGCTGCCGTAATACTCTCTGGGTAGCCGCCGTGCGCGACTTTCTGTCATTAACGCCCTCGTCGTTTGGAGTAAAACCGCATGTTCCGCGATTCGTCAGAAGTACTCAAGTTCATCAAGGACACTGACGTCAAGTTTCTTGACATTCGCTTCACCGATCTTCCTGGTGTGCAGCAGCACTTCAACATCCCCGCGTCGACCGTCGATGAGGAATTCTTCACGGTCGGGCAGATGTTCGACGGTTCGTCGATCCGCGGCTTCGCGTCCATCCACGAGTCGGACATGCAGCTCATCCCGGACGTGACGACGGCATACGTCGATGCCTTCCGCGCCGAACGCACGCTCATTATGCTTTTCGACATCTACAACCCGCGTAACGGTGAGATCTACTCCAAGGATCCCCGCCAGGTCGCGAAGAAGGCCGAGAAGTACCTCGAGTCGACCGGCATCGCCGACACCGCGTTCTTCGCCCCCGAAGCCGAGTTCTACATCTTCGACGACGTGCGTTATGAAGTGAACCAGTACTCGAGCTTCTACGCCGTGGACTCCAGCGAAGGCGCCTGGAACTCCGGCAAGAAGGAAGAGGGCGGCAACCTCGCCAACAAGACCCCGTACAAGGGCGGATACTTCCCCGTCAGCCCCGTCGACCAGCACGTCGACATGCGTGACGACATCTGCCTCAAGCTCATCGACGCAGGCCTGATCCTCGAGCGCAGCCACCACGAGGTCGGCACCGGCGGACAGGGCGAGATCAACTACCGCTTCGACACCATGGTCCACGCGGCGGACGACCTGCTCAAGTTCAAGTACATCGTGAAGAACACGGCGCACGAGTGGGGCAAGACGGCGACGTTCATGCCCAAGCCGCTCTTCGGCGACAACGGTTCCGGTATGCACACCCACCAGTCCCTCTGGTCCGGCGGCAAGCCGTTGTTCTACGACGAGGCCGGCTACGGCGGACTCTCCGACATCGCCCGCTGGTACATCGGCGGCCTGCTCAAGCACGCCCCGGCCGTCCTCGCGTTCACCAACCCCTCGGTGAACTCGTACCACCGCCTCGTCCCCGGCTTCGAAGCCCCGGTCAACCTGGTCTACTCTGCCGGTAACCGCTCGGCCTCGATCCGCATCCCGATCACGGGCACCAACCCGAAGGCCAAGCGCATCGAGTTCCGCGCGCCCGACGCCTCCGGCAACCCGTACCTCGCCTTCGCTGCCCAGCTGATGGCCGGCCTCGACGGGATCAAGAACCGGATCGAGCCGCACGAGCCGGTCGACAAGGACCTCTACGAGCTCCCGCCCGAAGAAGCCAAGAACATCCCGCAGGTTCCCGCTTCCCTCGAGGAGGCGCTGCTGGCCCTCGAAGCCGACCACGACTTCCTCCTCGCCGGCAACGTGTTCACGCCCGAACTGATCGAGACCTGGGTCAGCTTCAAGCGCGAGCAGGAAATCAAGCCGCTCGCGCAGCGTCCGCACCCGTTCGAGTATGAACTGTACTACGGGGTCTAAACCGCACCGAGCCTGACCATAACGGGTCGTACCTCTCGGGGTACGGCCCGTTCGTCGTTCCCCGGTCAGCCGGCGAACGGGCCCGCGTGTTCGACGGGGCCGTAGAAGCGACGCTCGAACACGGCGCGGGCGCGCCGGGTGACGGCGAGGTAGTCGTCTTCGAGCCGGTTGGCGGAGCCCGGCGGGTATTCGAGGATCCGGGCGATGCCCTCGAGCTGGATGCGGTCGGTCGGGAGGGTGTCCGCAGTCCGGTTCATCCACAGGGTCATCGCGGACCGGCAGCGGGAGGTGAAGATCCACGCCGCCCGGAGGGTCTCGGCATCCGAGTCGCTCACGAGCCCGGCCCTGGCGGCGGCGTGCAGTGCACCGAGGGTCGAGTGCGTGCGCAGCTCGGGGATCGCCGCGGCGTGCTGCAACTGCAACAGCTGGACGAACCACTCGACGTCGCTGAGCGATCCGCGGCCGAGCTTGAGGTGCCGGTTCGGGTCTGCGCCCTGCGGTAACCGTTCCTTCTCGACGCGGGCCTTCATCCGTTTGATCTCCCGGACAGCCTGGTCGTCGATCGCGAGCGGGAAACGAACCGAGTCCGCGAGGGTCTCGAAGTCGGCAAGCAGCCGGGCATCGCCGGCGACGCCCCTGCCCCGCAGCAGCGCCTGCGCCTCCCAGGTCAGCGACCAGCGCCGGTAGTACGCCTCGTACGAGTCGAGGGATCGGGCGACGGGCCCGTTCTTGCCCTCCGGGCGCAGACCGAGGTCGAGGTCGAGCGGCAGGCGGCTGTCCTCGGTGAGGCGTTTGAGTTCCCTCGCGATGAACATCGCCCGGGCATGCGCGGCCTCGCCGCTAAGTTTTCCGGCCCGGAACACGTACATCACGTCGGCGTCGGACCCGAAGCCCAGCTCGGCTCCCCCGAACCGGCCCATGCCGATCACGGCGAACTCGATGCCGTCCGCGTCGCCGTCGGGCTCGCCCCGGAGGCCGGTGCCGCGGATCGCCGCGGTGACGCCCTCGATCACGGTCGCGGTGACGTCGGTCAGGCCCGTCGCGAGCTGGTCGATGCTGATCCTGCCGAGGATGGACGAGAAGGCCAGGCGCAGGATCTCGCGGCGCCGCGCCGTACGGAGGACGGATGCCGCTGCTTCCGGCGTCTGGTGGCGTGCCAGGACCGCGCGGGACTCTGCGCGCAGCACGGCGAGGGGCCGCGGACGCAGGTCGTTCTCGTTCTCGAGCCATGCGACCGACTCCGGAATGGTTTCGAGGAGTTCGCCGACGAACCGGGACGAGGACAGCACCCGGGTCAGCCGTTCGGCGGCGCCGGAGGAGTCACGAAGCATCCGCAGGAACCAGTAGGTCGACCCGAGGCTGTCGCTGAGGCGCCGAAAGGCCAACAGGCCGTAGTCGGGGTCGGCACCCTCGGAGAACCACTGCAGGAGGACGGGAAGGAGGTGGCGCTGGATCGTCGCCCGACGGGAAACGCCCCCGGTGAGCGCGGCGATGTGGGCGAAGGCGCCCTTGGTGTCGCGGAAACCGATCGCCGCGAGCCTGGCCTCGGCCTGCGCGCTCGTGAGAACGAGCTCACCATCGGGCAGCGCGGCAACGGCGGAGAGCAAAGGCCGGTAGAAGAGGCGCTCGTGCAGTCCACGCACCCGGTGTTTGGTGTCCGCCCAGCGCGTGCTGAGCTGGGCGGCTCCCGAGGCGAGTCCGGTCGCCCGGGCGAGGATGCGCAGGCTCGCCTCGTCGCGCGGCACGAGGTGGGTACGTCGCAGGCGGTAGAGCTGCAGGCGGTGTTCCATCAACCGGAGGATCCGGTAGTCCTGCGAGAATTCCGCCGCTTCCGCGCGACCAACGTAGCCGGACTCGGCGAGGGCCGCGAGTGCGGGGAGGGTGCCGGCCTGTCGCACGTCTTCGTCGGCCTGGCCGTGAACGAGCTGGAGGAGCTGCACGGTGAACTCGATGTCGCGCAGCCCGCCGGGGCCGAGCTTGAGCTGGACATCGACCTCGTCGTCGGGGATGTTGTCGGTCACCCGTTCCCGCATCCGCTGCACAGACTCGACGAAGTTCTCCCGGCTGGCGCTCGTCCACACCTTCGGACCGACCGCGGCGAGGTACCGTTCACCGAGCCCGGCATGGCCGGCGAGCGGCCTCGCCTTGAGCAGGGCCTGGAATTCCCAGCTCTTCGCCCACCGCTCGTAATACGCGATGTGTGAGTCGAGGGAACGCACGAGCGCCCCCGACTTTCCCTCTGGACGCAGGTTCGGGTCGACCTCCCAGAGTTCGGGTTCGAGCGTCGGCTGGTTGAGGCCGCGCATCAGCAGGATCGCAAGCCTGGTTGCGATGTCGACCGCACGACCGGACTCGAGCCCGGTTTCGGGGTCTGCTTCCGCGACGAAGATGACGTCGACGTCGCTGACGTAGTTGAGCTCCCTCGCCCCGGCCTTGCCCATGCCGATCACGGCGAGCCGGGTGGAGCGCACCTGGTCGACGGGGAAGACGCCAGGGGCGGCAACGGGGGCAGCCACCATCGTTCGCGCGACGGCGAGGGACCCCTCCAGCGCGGCGGCGGCGAGATCGGACAGCGCCCTGGCGACACCGTCAAGGCCGGCGACGGGGTCAGCCTGTTCGAGATCGAAAGCGGCGACCTCCGCGAGCCTCCGCCGGTACCGCACCCGGAGCGCAACCCAGCCGGCGTCGTCGACGAGGGCAGCGAAGCCGTCGACGGCCCCGACCGAGGCGAGCAGATCCCTGGTGAGTTCCTCGGGGCCGGGAAGGGACCGTGAGCGGGTGGCCAGGACGCCGAGCTCCTCCGGGTGCCGCAGGAAGAAATCGGTCAGGCCGCGGGACGCGCCGAGCACGAGCAGGAGGCGCAGCGGAGCGCCCGGGCAGGCCAGGAGGGCCAGGAGCTCCGCCGGTGCCTGCCGCAGCAGGGCGATCAGGCCGGAGAGTGCTGCGTCCGGGCTCGCCGTGCGGGCGAGCAACGGCAAGAGTTCTGCCGAATCGGGCCCGCCCCTGGTGACGACCTCGTCGAGGCACGCCCGGACCTCACCGAGTTCAGCGAAGCCGACCCTCGCAAGTTCGGTGAGGGTCAGCGCCTCTCGCGCCATCGTGCGCTACAACATCTCGAGGTTCTTTTGCAGCTCGAATGGAGTGACCTGAGAGCGGTACTCCTTCCACTCCTGCCGTTTGTTGAGCAGCACGTAGTTGAACACGTGCTCGCCCAGGGTCTCGGCGACGAGTTCGGATTCCTCCATGAACTGGATGGCGTGGTCGAGGCTCGCAGGCAGCTGGCGGTAACCGAGTGCGCGGCGCTCGGTGTCGCTGAGCCCCCAGACGTTGTCCTCGGCTTCCGGAGGCAGCTCGTAGCCCTCTTCGATGCCCTTGAGGCCGGCAGCGAGCATGAGCGAGTATGCGAGGTACGGGTTCGCTGCGGAGTCGATCGCCCGGTATTCGATGCGGGAGCTGTTGCCCTTGTTCGGCTTGTACAGCGGCACGCGGATCAGCGCGGACCGGTTGTTGTGGCCCCAGCAGACGAAGCTCGGCGCCTCATCCCCGCCCCAGAGCCGCTTGTACGAGTTCACGAACTGGTTCGTGACTGCGGTGATCTCCGGTGCGTGCTTGAGCAGGCCCGCGATGAACTGACGCCCGGTGCGGGACAGCTGGTACTGCGCGCCCGCCTCGTAGAAGGCGTTCGTCTCGCCCTCGAAGAGGGACAGGTGGGTGTGCATGCCCGAGCCAGGCTGGTCGGACATCGGCTTCGGCATGAACGTCGCGTAGACGCCCTGCTCGATAGCGACCTCCTTGATGACGGTGCGGAAAGTCATGATGTTGTCGGCCGTCGAGAGGGCGTCCGCATACCGGAGGTCGATCTCGTTCTGGCCGGGGCCGGCCTCGTGGTGGCTGAACTCCACCGAAATGCCGAGCTCCTCGAGCATCCGCACGGAACGGCGCCGGAAGTCGTGGGCGGTTCCGCCGGGGACGTTGTCGAAGTATCCGGCGGAGTCGACGGGCACCGGCCCGTCCTTGCCGAACTTCGACGACTTCAGGAGGTAGAACTCGATTTCAGGATGCGTGTAGAACGTGAAGCCGCGATCCGCCGCTTTCGCAAGCGTGCGCTTGAGCACGTTGCGCGGGTCGGCAACCGCGGGCTGACCGTCGGGGGTCGTGATATCGCAGAACATGCGTGCGGTCGGGTCGACTTCGCCCCGCCACGGCAGAATCTGGAACGTTGTGGGATCCGGATGTGCGAGGACATCCGCTTCGAAGGACCGGGTCAGGCCCTCGATGGCCGAGCCGTCAAAACCGAGACCCTCTGCGAATGCGCCCTCGACCTCGGCCGGTGCGATCGCCACCGATTTCAGGGTGCCGACGACGTCCGTGAACCAGAGACGAATGAACTTGATGCCCCGTTCCTCGATGGTACGAAGAACGAAGTCGCGCTGCTTGTCCATCCACGCCCTTTCTTGTTGATCACTAGGTTACTGGCTGTCGTGACCTCGCGTGCGAAAACGGCCCCGGCGGGCGGAATCGGCCGCTGGCTACACTGGAGGCATGCCAGAGTCGACCGCGTCAGATGCTCCCCGTTCCGTCAATGACCTGAATCCCTTCGTTCCCGCCCCCGCAGGACCCAAGCGGGTGCGGACCCGCCATTTCTCGAACGCGAAACAGCATGGAATCCCGATTACCGGCCTGACCAGCTACGACATGCTCACGGCGCAGATTTTCGACCAGGCCGGGATCGATTTCCTCCTGGTCGGAGACTCGGCGGGGAACAATGTCTTCGGCTACGAGACCACTCTTCCCGTCACCGTCGACGAGCTGATCCCGCTCACCCGTGCAGTCGCCCGCGCCGTCACCCGCGCCCTTGTCGTCGCTGACATGCCCTTCGGCTCCTACGAGACCGGCCAGACGGAGGCCCTCCACACCGCGGTGCGGTTCATGAAGGAAGCACAGGCCCACGCGGTCAAGCTCGAGGGCGGGGTGCGCAGCCACAAGCAGATCAAGAGAATCGTGACGAGCGGTATCCCCGTGATGGCCCACATCGGTTTCACACCGCAGAGCGAACACGGTCTCGGCGGCCACATCATCCAGGGCCGCGGCGACGCCGCGGAGAAACTCCTCGAAGACGCCCTCGCCGTGCAGGACGCCGGCGCGTTCGCCGTCGTCCTCGAGATGGTTCCGGCGACCGTGGCCGCGGAGGTCACCAGCAAGCTCGAGATCCCGACGATCGGTGTCGGGGCAGGACCAGACGTCGACGGCCAGCTGCTGGTCTGGACAGACTTCGCCGGCATGACCGAGGGCCGCGTGCCGCGTTTCGTGCGGCAGTACGCCAACGTGCGCAGCGTCCTCACGGATGCCGTGCACCAGTTCAAGTCAGACGTCGAGAGCGGCGTGTACCCCGGGCCGGAACACAGCTACGAATAGCTGTCAGCGGTCCTCCGCAGCGTCCTCCGCCGACCATTTCGCGCTGTTCGCGCGGAGCTTCTCCAGTGCGTGGGCTGCCTCGTCGCGGGTGGGGAACGGCCCGACCCGATCGACGGCGAGAGAGACCATTCCCTCCTCGACGGCGCCCGTGCGCAGGTTGTACCAGAACTGGTGCTCAGTATCTTCGGCCATAAGCTAGATCCTATGCCTAAGGATTCCGCCGGTCACCTCTTGCCAGGCCCGGTATCCCCCATCCGTCCCGTCCCCGCCAGGATCCCCCGTCCGGAATACGTCGGCCACGCCGCACCGGCGCGATTCACCGGTTCCGACGTCTACCCCGCCGCGAAGATCGAACTGATCCGTGAGGCCGGCCGGATCGCCGCGGAGGCGATCGAAGCCGTCGGCCGGGGCATCCGCCCGGGCGTGACCACGGAAGAACTCGACCGGATCGGACACCAATTCCTGATCGAGCATGACGCGTACCCCTCCACGCTCGGCTACCGGGGCTATCCCAAGTCGCTGTGCAGCTCGGTCAACGAGGTCATCTGCCACGGCATCCCCGACACGACGGTCCTCGAAGACGGAGACATCGTCAACATCGACATCACCGCCTTCAAGAACGGCGTCCACGGGGACACCAACGTCACGTTCATCGTCGGGGAGGCGAGCGAAGCGGTGACGCTCCTCGTCGAACGCACGAAGGAGGCCCTCGCCCGCGGTATCAAGGCCGTCGCCCCCGGGCGTCAGGTCAACGTGATCGGCCGGACCATCGAGTCATACGCCAAGCGGTTCGGCTACGGCGTCGTTCGGGACTTCACCGGCCACGGGGTCGGCGAGGCCTTCCACTCCGGCCTGATCGTCCCCCACTACGACTCTGCCCCGCAGTACGACACCGTGATGGAGGTCGGCATGGTCTTCACGATCGAGCCGATGCTCACACTCGGCGGCACGGACTGGGACATGTGGGCGGATGACTGGACCGTGACGACCAGGGACAAGAGCATCACCGCCCAGTTCGAGCACACCCTTGTCGTGACCGAACGCGGCGCAGAGGTCTTGACCCTCCCCTAGACGGTAGGTTTTCTACTATGAGTTCTCAGACGGCCATCGGCATCGACATCGGCGGGACCGGCATCAAGGGGGCACTCGTCGATCTTGCGACGGGCGCGCTGCTGACCGACCGCGTCAAGCTCCCCACGCCCAAGGGCGGGCGCCCTGCCGACATCGTCGAGACGACCCGCGTCATCCTCGAAAGGGTCAGTGCCATTGCTGGCGTGACGGATGTCCCCGTCGGCATCTGCTTCCCCGCGATCGTCAGGCACGGACGGACGATGTCGGCCGCCAACGTGTCCAAGAAATGGATCGGCCTCGAGGCCGCGGCCCTGTTCGCAAGGAGCCTCGGCGCACCCATCACGTTCGTGAACGACGCGGATGCCGCGGGGTACGCCGAATCCCAGTTCGGTGCCGCGCAGGGGGTGGAGGGCGTGGTGATCCTGACCACCCTCGGCACCGGCATCGGCACGGCGCTCCTGAACGACGGGGTGCTCGTTCCCAACACCGAACTCGGTCACCTGCAGATCGACGGAGTCGACTACGAGACCCGCGCCTCGTACTCCGCGCGGGAACGGGAGAATCTCTCCTGGTCGGCCTGGGCGGCACGCCTGCAGAAGTACTACTCCACGCTCGAGGCGCTCTTCTCCCCCGACCTGTTCGTCGTCGGCGGCGGCGTCTCCAAGCACCACGACGATTTCCTGCCCCTGCTCGCGCTGCACACGCCGATCGTCCCGGCCGTGCACAAGAACAACGCCGGCATTCTCGGGGCTGCGGCCCTCGCCGTGAAAGACCTGGACTAGACCAGGACCGGTCTCGTCCCGTGGTCGGGTGACGGCACCCCGTGGGGGAAGCGGCCCCAACGGGGAAAAGGGGAATGGGCCGGCTGGTACGCCGGGTTCTGTCCCGGTTTTCACCGGGGACGGCCATCTATCTCGGGACTACGTTGCCGCAGCCCTCTAGCGGTCTACCCGGAAACTCGGCGAGCCGCCTTAACGTTTCCTGTGTGACCTTGCTCCGGACGAGGTTTACCGAGCCGACCAGGTCACCCTGGCCTCTGGTGGTCTCTTACACCACCGTTTCACCCTTACCACCGAAAAACGGTGGCGGTCTACTTTCTGTGGCACTGTCTCGCGGGTTACCCCGGGTGGGTGTTACCCACCGCCCTGCTCTGTGGAGCCCGGACGTTCCTCGGCAGCCGCTCCCCCGAAGGGAACCGGCTGACGCGGCCGTCTTGCCGACCCATTCTTCCTCCCAGACTACAGGATCAGATTCCGGACTCCTCCGTGCGCACAAGGATCGCACCACAATCCGGGCAGAACAGCACCTCGTCGGCCGCAGACGACCGCACGGACTCGAGGTCGCTTCCGGTGAGGGTGATGGTGCATCCGCTGCAGGTGCGCTGGCGCAACAGCGCGGCAGCGTTCCCGTGGCCGCTCACGAAGAGCTTCTCGTAAAGGCTCGCGAGATCCGGCGCGATCGTCCCTGCGATCACGGCCCGGTCGCGGCGGAGTTCCTCGAGCTGGCGGTGCAGGGTGGCGAGGTCGGCGTCGCGTGAGGTCTCGGTCTCCTCGACTCGGGCGGCCAGCGCGTCCCGTTCCGCTTCGACGACCGCAACAGCGGATTCACGTTCCTCGAGGCGCTCCATCACGGCGATCTCGATCTCTTCGAGGGCGAGCAGCCGTTTGCGGAGTGCGGCGAGTTCGGTGTCGAGCGCCTGGACGTCCTTGACCGAACTCGTCGTCTGCAGGCGTTCGTCGTCGCGCTTGATGCGCTTCTCGACGACCTCGACGTCGGACTCGATCCGGTTCAGTTCGAGACGAACGTCCTCGACTTCTCCGTGGAGAGTCGTGAGGTTCATCCGGGTCTTGTCCGCGGTTCCGGCGAGTGCGGTGAGTTCGGCGTGCTGGGCGAGCGCCCTGGTCTGGTGGTCGACCTGCTGGAGCCTGATGTCGAGAGCCTGGAGCCGGAGCAGTTCCTTCTGCTCGATGGGGGATGCCTTCACTTGAGTCCTGACCTTCACGGGTATTGAGTTCGACCGGCCCGGTGGCCGGATACTGTCGGTGGGGTTGTGCAGGTTACTGCACGATGACGAAGTCCCACGGGTCCGTGCGCAGATCGCTCACGTCCACCCGTAGTCCCGGAAAAGCGTTCCGCAACGCGTCGGCGGCGGTGTCGAGCCACAACCACTCGCTCGCCCAGTGTGACACGTCGATCAGCGCCGGTGTGTTTCCGTCGAGCAGCGCCTGTTCCCTCGCCTCGGAGGCCGGGTGATGACGGAGGTCGGCGGTGATGTAGACATCCGCGGCCAGCACGGACGGAACGCTGAGCAGGGAGTCCCCCGCTCCACCGCAGAGCGCGACAGAGCGAACCGGTGCGGTGTACTCCCCCGAGACGCGGATCCCGGAGGCTGTCGCGGGCAGGATCGTCGCGAGGCGCCGGGCGAGCTGGCCGAGTGTGGTCGGAGTCCCGAGCAGCCCGACCCGCCCGATACCGGTCCCTGGCACGGTTCCCGCGGTGATCGGCTGGGCGTCCACGAGTCCGAGTCGCGACGCGAGGACGTCGGAGACACCGTCGACGACGACATCCGCGTTCGTGTGCGCGGCGAGGAGTGCGCAGTCCGACCGGATCAACCTGGCCAGGAGGGCACCCTTGTACCGGTCCTCTGCGATGGACGTGACTCCGCGAAGAAGGAGCGGATGGTGGACGAGAAGGAGGTCGGCACCGACCTCGATCGCCTCATCGACGGTCGCGGAGACGGCGTCGACCGCGAGGAGGACGGAATCGACCCGGTTCGACGGGTCGCCGCTCACGAGTCCGGGTGCATCCCACGTCTCCGCACCCGACAACGGCCAGAGCTCGTGGACGGTCCGGGTGATCTCTGCGAGCGAATAGGACACCCCGTCAGCCTACCCGTGCGCTACCCCGGCCATTCTCAGGGCGCCGACTCGCAGGCGCCGGTCTCACGACACCCACCCGGCGACCCGTGGACTCACCCCGCGGACGCCGGGGTCCTGGCGTTCTCCTGCCTGCGGATCGCCGGAATGCCCGCGAGGAGGGGTGTCGCGAGGCCCAGGGCGAAGACGATCAGGACGCCGGGGTTCGTCGCCGCGAATTCCCCGCCGGGGTCGATGCCGAGTGGTTCAAAGAGGTATCCCTGCCAGGCCGACCAGCCCTCCCCAGGGACGAGGAGTCCCCAGCCGACCACGCTGAAGACGACGAAGGCGGCCAGATTGACCCAGCGCACGTCCGCATACGCTCCACCGCGCTTCAGGAGGCTGCGGGTGTCGTACCGATTGGCGCGCACGAACGTCTCGGCGGAGAACAGCCCCGACCAGGCCGCGACCGGGATCGCGAGGGTCAGTGGCACGGTGAGGAACGCCGCCCGGACACCCAACCCACCGGACGGCAGGAGGAGCAGTGCCGCGCCCATCGCCGTGAGAGCGACTCCCGCGGCCCGAGGGAGCCCGGAGGACAGCGCCGCGGCCGCCAGGCCGCCCGAGTACAACGTCAGGATCAGTGCGGAGAGCACGGTGACCGTTCCGAGCAGAAGCAACGGCCATTCGAGACCGGCGGGCAGGAGCGCGGCGAGCGTTCCGACCGGGTCGACGGCGAGGTCTGCTCCCCGCTGGCCCTGGGACGAGACGAGCAGTGCCCCCCAGGAGGCGAGGACGAGGGCAGGTACCCCGACCCCCGCGAGGAGCCAGAGAACCGCATTCGATCCGGAACCGGACCTGCCCTGATAGCGTGCAAGGTCTGCGCCGCTCGACGCCCAGGCGAGTCCCAGGTAGGCGAACACGAGGGTGACCCCGCCGAACACCGTGAAACCGCTTCCATCCGGAACAGTGAGCGCCGAGCCCACGTCGACGAGTCCGGCCGAGAGCACCATCACCGCGATCACCAGGGCGGCACCTGCGACGGCGAGCACGGCCTGAACGGAGCGGATGAGCGCATAGCCGAAGAGCGCGACCACGGTCGCCACGATCAGGACCGCCAGCGCGGGGAGCGGAACGGACCCGTCCCTGGTTCCACCTGCCAGCGTCGGCGGCCTCGTTGCTGCGGTCACGGCCCGGCCCAGGATGGCGAGGAGCAGTGCGCCCCAGGCCATCCGGACAAGCAGGGCGAACACGGTGGGAACGACGTTTCCGATCACGCCGAACGTTGCCCGCGACAGCATGACCATCGACTGCCCGTTGCGCCGACCGGCCAGGGTTCCCAGGCCGAGCGGGATCAGTGAGAGCACGATGCCGAGCACGGTGACGAGTACGACCTGGCGGATGCTGAGTCCGAGGTAGGCGAGGCGCGCACCGACCGCGACGCTGACGACGGATGCCATGACCGCGAACCAGAGACGGAAGACCCGGCTTCCGCGTCCGACCCGGTTCACCACCGGGGTCGGAGCCTGTGCGTAACGCTCGATCACGAGCCGCGGCTCCTCGGCGAGAGCGGCATCGACGAGGACGATTTCGTCGTCGCTGACCCGTGGACTCGCCACGGGCGCGGCCACCCCCGTCGGTACGTCGTCGGCGTCGTCGGGCAGGTCGTCGTCGACTCCGAAGCCGACGATCTCGGTCGCGGCCGTCCTCGGCGCGCTCCCGTCCAGTGGCGTGATGCCCAGTTCGATCACGGCCGGTGACTCCACCGTGAGCGCGTCGTCGTCAGCCGGGGAGGCGGGTTCGGGCGGAACGGGGCCGTCCTGCCCCCTCGGGTACCTGTCGGACATGCCCCGAGTGTAGCCAGATGCCCGAAATCGCGGCAGGTCTACCAGCCGAGGGTGCCCGGCTCCCCCTTGAACGGCCCGACGACCCGCGAGGTGATCCAACCGCCATAGAAGGATCCGGCCTGCGCGTGGACGACTTCACCGTCGACAGTGCAAAGATCCATCCGCCCCGGATACAGTGCGATCCGGCCCGCGAGCGATTCGAACCCAGGCTCGGGCTCAGGGTAGGTCCAGGCAGCGCCAACGGCACGAGCAGTGCCGGACACGACGGTCAGGTATGACGCGGTTCCCTTGTATTCGCACACCGATCGGCCGTCCGCCGGCACGAGAGAACCGGGGCGGAAGGCATCGCGGGGAAGGTAATACGCCGGCGGGTGGCTCGTCTCGAGCACGCGGACCGCGTTTTCGGTGCGCGCGATCTCGAGCCCACCGAAGCGGATCACCACTTCCTCGGAGACGGGCTCGACCCTGGGCGGGCGCGGGTAGTCCCACACCGATTCCTGGCCGGGACCGGGGACGACCCTGTCCCTGTGTGCGGATGTCATCGGGCCATAGTAGCCCGGCGGTCCGGCGGCGGGCTGGCAGTGCACCCCGGGCGTACACTGCGGGCATGACGGAGAACGTGATCGTTGCGATTGACGGCGGGCCGGCCAGTGCTGCAGCCCTGGATTGGGCGATCACCCGAGCGGTCGACCGCTCGTCCGCCGAATCGGACGCACAACCGATCGAGCTCGAACTCACGACCGTCGTCGAGCTGGGTTGGTCGCCGCACGACGTCGCCCTCAGCTTCCAGCCTGCCTACGAACGCGCGCTGGCCGCGGCGACCCATGAAGTGGAACGCCGGGCTCCGGGGTGCCGCAGGACGAGCTACATCCGACACGGTGTCCCCGTCGACGAGCTCGTCAGGGCATCCGCTTCTGCGGACCTGATGGTGATCGGCTCGAACAAGACCGGGCTCCTGACCGGCGCCGTCTACGGGACGCTCCCCCTCCGCCTCGCGGCGCACGCGCACTGCCCGGTCGTCGTCGTTCCGGCGACGTGGCGACCGCGGATCGGCCCTGTCGTCGTCGGGTTCGACCCCGACCCCCCCCGCCCGGAACCCC
>NZ_JASJXJ010000097.1:0-14664 GCF_035018685.1 Cryobacterium sp. RTC2.1 | reverse complement strand
GGCCACTGAATCGTGGGCCTGCGGGGTGTGTGACTGGGGATCTGAAGCTCCTGCCATACCCCGATTCTACCCCGAATCGAACACGAATACGAGATCTACTCAGTTTATTTAGGCCATCGAGGTTTGAGTGTCAGACTTAAATATCATTCTGAGCGCAAATTCGAGAGTCTCCTGAGCGGCCTGGAAAGTTTACTTGACGCTTCAAGTAATGCTGCTAGAGTATTGGTTGTCGGTTCAACTAAGCGGGTTGGGCATGACTTGTGAGCCCGACGCGACCGCAGGAGACGAACATGACACTGACCACTGACCTCACCGGATCCCGCGCCGCCACAGGCGACCTCCTCGCGGCGACGACAGGCATGGATGCCGTCACGCTGCGCGTCGGCGACCTCGCGTTGATGTCCTCCTACTACCGCGAGGCGTTGGCGCTCGACCCGATCAGCGCGCAGGGCACCACCGTCGTGCTCGGTCGCGGCACGACCCCGCTCGTTGTGCTCGAGCACACCCCTGGCCTGCCGGTTCCCGCCCGCAGCCAGGCCGGACTCTTCCACACCGCCATCCTGTTCGACACGAGCGCCGGCCTGGCCGCGACCGTGCTCCAGGCCGCCCGTGACCAGCGTTCGAGCTTCGTCGGCAGCGCTGACCACATCGTCAGCAATGCCTTCTACTTCACCGACCCTGAGGGTAACGGGATCGAGCTCTACGTCGACAGGGACCGGTCGGAGTGGGTCTACAAGAACGGCCAGGTCCAGATGGACACGCTTGCGCTCGACCCGAGCGCCTTCCTGCAGAAGAACCTGCCCGCGGACGGGGGAGAATTGGCCGTCGGTCCGGCCAAGGTCGGCCATGTTCACCTCCAGGTCGGTGACCTCGAGATGGCCCGGCGCTTCTACGTCGACGCCCTCGGCTTCGAAACGACCCTCGACTTCCCCGGCGCGCTGTTCGTGAGTGCCGGCGGCTACCACCACCACATGGCGATGAATGTCTGGAACAGCCGCGGCGTCGGTCCGCGTGCCGCGACCCTCGGCCTCGCCGACGTGGCGATCACCGTTCCCGGCCGCGCTGATCTCGATGCTGTGGCCGAACGACTCCGCCACCGCGCGATTCCGCTTCACGACGACGGCACCAGCATCCGCGTCGACGACCCCTGGAAGACCCGCGTCACCCTGACCGTCGGCGAGGCCTCGGCGTGAGCCCCGCCATCGAGATCACGGCCCGCCGCGACGGCGTCGACCCCGCGCTCCCGTCGACCCGCCCACTCCTGCTGCTTCTGCATGGTTACGGTTCGCACGAAGGCGACCTGCCGAGCCTCGCCGCCTACCTGCCCGACGCGTTCGACTGGGTGTCGCTGCGTGCGCCGCTCGGTCTGCCGACCGGCGGGTTCGCCTGGTTCCCGATCACTGTGCCGGGGCGCCCGGGCGCAGAGTCCGTCATCGAGGCAGCGGATGCCGTACTCGCGTGGCTGGACGCCCACGTGCACCCGGGCACGCCCGTCGTTCCCCTCGGCTTCTCGCAGGGCGGCCTCATGGTCACCCAGCTTCTCCGCCAGGCTCCCGGGCGATTCCCCGCCGGGGTCGTCCTCTCGGGATTCACCCTCGATGCCACGCTCCCAGGCGATGAGGTCCTTGCGGCTACACGCACGCCGGTGTTCTTCGGCCACGGAGATGCCGACCGGGTCATCTCCGCGGAGACGACAGCACGGGCGAGCGCCTGGCTGCCCGGCCACAGCACCCTGACCGAGAAGGTCTATGCCGGTCTGCCGCACTCGATCTCCGCAGAAGAACTCGACGACGTGTCGCGGTTCCTGACGGAGGCCCTCGTCTCAGTTGGCTGAACCACCGGCAACGGTGTATGACCACAGCTCGCTGCTCACACCGACCGGGCGCGCAGCGGGCTTCCCGTCCTGCGGGGCCTCGCTGCGGTGCCCGTGCGCGAAGGCGGGCGACGTGGACCACGCCTGGAAGGACTCCTCGTCGGCCCAGCGCGTGATGACCAGCCAGGTGGTGCGATCGTCGGTCGGCTGCAGCAGTTCGAAGCCTTCGAAGCCCGGGGCGTCGTCGACGGCCCCTGCGCGGGCGGCGAACCGGCGAGCCAGCTCATCGCCGTTGTCGGCTGGGACAGTAATCGCGTTGATCTTGATGATCGTCATCGGGCTTCCTTCTGTTGTGAATGCGGTGGTGACCGCGTCGTTCGCCCCATGCTGCCACCGCTGGCTGCATGAACCCTCGGTGGCTCGCCTGACTCCTAGATGATCGCGGCGCGCAGCTCCGCGGCCGAGGCGGCGGGGTCGGCGGCGCCGTAGATGGCGCCCCCGGCGACCGCAACGGTGGCGCCCGCGCGCTGGACTCCCCGAATCGTGGACAGGTTCACGCCACCTGCGACGGAGAAGGGAACCTTCGCGGTCTCGCCGTCGTTGAGGAGGGTCTGGAAGGTGAAGCCAGGCTCCGCCTGCTCGTCGAGACCGGCGTGCATCTCAACGAAGACCGCTCCGAGGCCGGTGACCTCACGGGCCCTGGTGACCTTGTCGGCCACACCGATCAGGTCGACGACGATGCCCTTGCCGTGAGCGGTGGCGGCCTTGACCGCACCGACGATCGTGCTGTCTCCGGCGGTGCCGAGCACGGTCACGTAGTCCGCTCCCGCGGTGAAGGCCAGGTCGGCCTCGAGCTCGCCGGCATCCATCGTCTTCAGATCGGCGAACACGAGCTTGTCGGGGTGCGCGTTCTTGATGGCGGTGACGGCGCGCAACCCTTCGCTCTTGATGAGCGGGGTGCCGAGTTCGATGATGTCGACGTGCGGCGCGACCTGGGCGGCGAGGGTGAGGGCGGCGTCGAGAGTGGTGACGTCCATGGCGACCTGCAGTTTCATTGCTGATTCCTTACTTCGGTTGTGCTGGGTTCTTCCTGGTGCACCGCGGTCGCGGCCCAGGGAGGCATCCGGTGGGTGTTATTCGAGGTTCGCGTGCCGGGGCCAGAGCTCTTCCGCCGTGGCGCCCGACATCTTCCAAAGCGCGTCGAAGAGCGCGTCTCCGACGAGGACCAGCGACTGCTCGAACAGTCCTCCGGAGTACTGGGTAGAGAGAACACCGGCGTGGTCCTGTTTCGTTGCGGCCGGGATCACGACGATCACGTCCGCGAGTTCCCCGAGAGGAGAGGTCCGGTCCGTTGTGATGGCGACGACGCCTGCTCCGACGCCTGCCGCGGTGGAAGCGGCGCGGACGATTCCGGCCGTCGTTCCCGAGCCGCTTGCGACCAGGAGCACGTCCTGGCCAGTGATCGCCGGGCTGGTCGCCTCGCCGACCACGTGCGCATCCAGGCCCAGGTGCATCAGGCGCATTGCCGTCATCTGCAGGGCCAGGCCCGAGCGCCCGGCACCGAGCACGAAGACCCGACGTGCGGTGCGGATCCGCTCCGCGGCCCGGTCGAGATCGCTCGGGGACTCCGTGACGATCCGCTCCACGATGCCGTCGACTTCGCCGGAAATCCGGCGCAATGAGTCGGTGGTACGAGCGAATGAAGTGGAAGGTGTCATCTCTCGATCGTGCGCTGCACCGTTCGCGTCTCAGGCCACCCGAACGAGCGGATGTGACTACTCCTTCGGGTAGGTTGCCGCACTTTGAGTAGGGTTGATCTATGTCAGAAGCGAGTAAGTCCCCTTCGATCGAGTTGCTCATCGAGCTCCGGCAGGTACTCGCGAACCCGCTGCTCGGCATTGCGGGGGCCTTCTCCGCCCTGCTGCAGCAGCGCATCCCGCACGGCGCCCTGGTTATCTTCACCGAGGACTGCACGGGGCGCCCACAGAAGAAAGCCGGCCAGGCGGAGGTCATCGACCACGTCACCATCGCGGAACTCGACATTCTCCGCGATACCGTTGCGGCGCGAGGCGGATCGATATGGAACGAACGGGCGCTGCTGGCCCGGTCGGAGCGAACGATGTCGGCCTGGATCGCTTTGACAGGTGCCCTTCTGGTCCTGACCGATCCCGACCTGACCGGGGCGACCCCGACCGGAGTCCGTGAAACGAAGGACCTCGTCGCCGCACTCTGGGAACTGGTCGCGTCGGGCATCCGCAACCAGGTCGTCGTGGCCGCGCCGGACTATCTGCGCGATTCGCGGATGGCGTCGCGAGACCGGGCCACGCTCATCGCCGAATTGACGGATGCCCACTCCACGACTTTGGAGCTGCTGCTCGCGGTTCTGCGTTCGCGCCAGACCGGAGACGCGGCCGCGCGGCAGACGGCGATCGACCTGGCCGTCGCCGCCATGGTGCAGCTGCGCGCGGTGAGCGACCGCGACCGCATCCTGTCCGAGGAGCCGGTCGCCCGGGCGTTCGAGCGGCTCCGAAATGACCTGAGGCCCCTGGCCCGCTTCGGGGACCTCGACGTGCAGTTCATCGAACCGCCCGTCAATGGCCGCGCGTTGCCGGGCGAGGTCGCCCACGCCGGACGTGCGATCGTGCGCGGTGCCGTCCTCGCCCTGGTCGATCAGCCCGGCGTCGCCCGAGTGCGGGTGCAGTGGGACTGCGACGGCCACAACCTGCTGATCAACATTCGCGATGACGGTCCGGGTGACTTGTCCACTGAGACGCCCAGCGTACGCCAACTCGTCGCCCGGGTGGCGGCACTCGACGGCGACTTCCACGTGGATGCCACGCCGGGGTGGGGCTCGGACATTGTCGTCTCTCTACCCCTCGACCCACCCTCGTCAGCCACTGCGCCGGCGGCCGGATGGGGCCTGACAGTACGTGAGCAGGCCGTGCTCGACCTCGTGGCAACCGGGGCGCGGAACCGTGCGATCGCGGAGGCCCTGTCGATCAGCGAGAACACGGTCAAGTTCCACGTCGCGAACGTGCTGCGCAAGATGGGGGCAGTGAACCGCGCCGAGCTGGCTTCCCTCGTCCGCCAGGCAGAGACGCCATCCGCCCTGGTCTGACCGGGTATTCACGCCCTCAGAATAAAGCGGCATTGACCGGCGATTCGTGTGATGCTTGGCGGACAGTGGTTTCGGAATCGGGGAAGGATTCTTCATGACTGCAGGTGGCTTGATGATTGTGCTGATAGCGGGTGGGGGACTGGTGCTGGCGGTCATCGTTCTTGCCGCGTTCTACCTCCTCTCTGCCCGGCCGCGTGCCAGGGCGGCGGCTCGCGAGCTTAGGGGTTCGAATCCCGAGCTGTCGCAGGCGTTCGCGCAGTTCCAGGCGGATGTCGAAAAAGGCCAGAGAGGCCTGTGAAGGGATCGAGGATGGCCCGCACCCTGACTCCCGCCCGCGGATTCTGGATCGGTCTGGTTCTGACCGTTCTCGGACTTGTCGCAGTCAGGTTGCTGTACACGTCTCTGTTCGGCGCCGTAAACCCGGACTGGCTGTCGAGTGATCTGGTGCGGCTCGTGGGAGTGCTGTTCCCCGGCGTTCTGCTGCCGTTGGGGATGGCCCTGATGGTCGCGTCGGTGGTCGTGCGCGCTTTGGCGGACAAAGCAGCGGTCACCATCAGGGATCCACTGGAAGCCGCGGAAGATGCGCCGACCTGGCCGCTGCGGCTCACGTCTCGCGCCGCACTCATTCTCGGACTCGTGCTCGCGGCGATCGGCTTTGTCGTCCAGCTGAACATCTCGACCTGGACCCAGACGATTCAGGGAGATTCGACCTTCCTGAGAGACTTCGTCGTCTACCTGGGCGGACCGCTGAGCGACCTTCTGCTTCCGCTTGGCGTACTTCTGATCGCCGGAGCCTGGATACTCCGGACGATCGAAGATCGCGAAGGCTCTGACGCGGGGACGCGCGGCGGGGACGAAAACCGCTAGGTCACCGCGCCAGAAGATCTATCCCCAGCAACGTCAGGATCGGTCAAGCGGGGCCGGCGACGCCGATGAGGTTTCCGGCGGGGTCCCGGAGGTGTCCGATGGTGATTTCAGCGCCCTCATTGCGTTGCGGCCCGAGAGCGACGGTTCCACCCAGCTGCTGGGCGGCCTCGAGCGTGTCGCTCACGCTCGCGACGCCGACGTAGAAGATCGAGTGCGGGGCGAATCCCTCGCCCCCGCCGATTCCGCCGGCTGCCGGTGCCCAGCCGGGTTCCGGGGTGATGAACGAGTATTCAGCGGATGCGGAAATCGCGGGTGCCACCGGGGCGCCCGCGGGTGCATCCCAGCCGAACAGCGCCGAATAGAATTCACGCAACCGGGCCGGGTCGGGACCGATGAGTTCGAAGTGCACGACGGGATTGCCCATGCGCTCAGCCTGCACCGGAGGCTCGCCCCGCGCTAGCCTCCGTGCATTCCGTGCATTCCGTGCATTCCGTGCATTCCGTGGCTCATCGGGCCAGCGTGTGCCGCTCGCAACGGTTCGAGGACGGTTACGGCTGCTTCACACTGACTCGAGCCAGGCGGCTACGGCGTTGCGCGCTGCTGCTGGCTGTTCATGAAAGAGCAAGTGACCGGCGCCCTCAATGATGGTGACTGTGGCTGCAGGCATTGCGGCGGCGGTCTCTTCGGCAGCGTCGCGGGCGATCAGACGATCCGCGGCTCCATGGATGATCGCTGTGGGACAGGTTATGGACGGCAGTATCGAGCGGAGGTCAGCGCGCTGAACGACGGCACGCTGCTGGCGAAGGAAAGCGGCCGGGCCGACGGGCGCCGTCATGGCTCGCCACGTCGCCAGCAGCGTTTCGTCAGACTCGTTGTCTGCTGAGACGACACCGGGGAAGGCGGCGTCGACGAGAGCGTCGAAATGTCCGTTCTCGACGAGTGTGGACTGCCGGGACCGCGCGGTGATCTGCTCCGGGGTGTCGGCTCGGGCGGTCGTGCTCACAAGGGCGAGGGCAGTGACCCGGTCGGGTGCCTGCCGGACCACTTCCAAGGCGACGTACCCTCCCATGCTTGTTCCGAGAACAGCGATTTCACCGGCGTTCTCGCGGAGGATTCGTTCCGCCATGGCAGCGATCGTATCGTCGTGACGGGTATCGGCCAGGGTGACCTGACCGCGCGACCAGACCGTATTGATCACCGGTGCGTAAGCGAGGGGAGAGCAGAGCAATGGCGGAACCATGACGATCTTCATGTGTCCAGTGTCTACCGGGCCACCGACAGTCGGGTCGGGCTCCGCGCGAGGTCGTGAATCTGACAGCAGTCTTCTCAGGTCATGTCGCCGGTCTCCGGGGTCGAACCCTTCCAGCCGTAGCGCAGGAGAATCGTGCCCTTCTCCGACGGAGTCCCGGCGCCGAGTAGTTCGAGGGACGCAGGCGGCCCGTCGGGTGGGAAGAGGCGCTTGCCCGCACCCAGCACGATCGGGTACACCCAGAGGTTCAGCTGGTCGAACAAGCCGTCCGCGACGAGAGTGCGGGCGAAGTCGATGCTGCCGATCACGTGGATCTCCTCGTGCCGCTCGCGCAGCACCGCCAGCTCAGCGGCGAGGTCGCGACCGAGCTGGTGTGAGTCGCGCCACGTGAGGTCCGGCGTGCCCCGGGACACGACGTATTTGGGGATCGCGTCGAATTTGTGTGCGATTTCGGACGCGGACCCGTCGAGCTGGTCTGGCCAATACCCGGCGAAAATGTCATACGTCCGCCGCCCCAGAAGCAGGGCGTCCATGGTCTGGATTCCTGCCATTATCTGGGCACCGTCTGCTTCGTCGATCAGGGGCGCCTGCCAGCCTCCGAACCTGAACCCGCCGTCGGTGTCTTCTTCAGGGCCCCCGGGAGCCTGGGAGACTCCGTCGAGCGTGGAGAACAGGTCGATGTGGATGCGACCGGTCACGAGAACTCCTTCCGTCGCGGCGCTGAGCCGCCTCATCGAGCACCATGCAGGCCAATCGCCACCGTGTCAAGAACCCCCAGGGGGCCGGCCGGCTTGGGGATGAGGTTACAGGTAAGCGCGAGGCGGTTCCGTAACGCCTCGTTGCGTAACTCGACGACATCAGTTACGTTACTAATAGGAACGTAAAAGGGAAGGCGGTTCTGGTGTCCGAGTCACCGATGGCGCCGCGCCGGCCCGGCGGTCGGGGCAGCGATGTGGGCCGCCCACGCGATCCGGGCACGGACAGGTCGATTCTGCGAGCCACGATCGAATTGCTCGCTGAGGTCGGCTATGCCCGCCTGACCGTGGCGGAGGTCGCCCGGCGGGCCGGCGTGAGTAAACCCGCCATCTATCGACGGTGGTCGCAGAAGTCGCAGCTCGTCGTCGAGGCGATGGTGACCCAAATGCGTCCGGCACGGAGCAGCGCGACCGGCAGCGCCGCCGGCGACCTGCTCTTCTTGACCGAACAGCTCATCGACATCCTGACCCGGACTCCGCTGGGGCGCGTTCTGCCCGGCCTGGTGGCAGAGATGGCCGCCGACCCCGTGCTCGCCACCAGTTATCGCGAGCTGATCATCGAGCCCAACCAACTCGATTGGCGCTCTGCCGTCGAGCGCGGAATCGCCTCCGGCGAGCTCGCCGCCGATACGGACACCGACTTCGTGCTCAACTCGCTTGCCGGGCCGTTGTATTTCAGCCTTTTGATCACGGGTGCGCCGATCGAACCCGGCTACGCGCGCGCGGCCGTCGATCTGGTGCTCGCCCGCTTTGGGACGGGCCCCGGCGAATGACCGGCAACTCGACCACTCGACGTCTGCGCACTCGTGTAGACCCCCTTCCCGTTTACTGAGTGCGGGCGGTGCTCCCGTGAGGACCCTCGCGCGGTGGTTCGTCGTCCTGATCCTGATCGCACACGGATCGCTCCACCTCCTCGGCGCTGCCCACGGTCTTGCCTGGGCCGAGGTGGCGACGCTGACCGAGCCGATCGCGCCGGCGCTCGGCGTGGTGTGGCTCGCCGCCGCGATCATGCTCGTCGCGACAGGAGTGCTGTTCGCGGCCCGCGCACGGATGTGGTGGGTCGCCGGAATCATCGGCCTGCTGATCTCCCAGACCGTGATACTGACTTCGTGGAGCGACGCCAAGGCGGGAACCCTCGCCAACCTCGTGCTGCTCGCGGCGCTCGGCTACGAGTTCGCGTCGAACGGACCGAGAAGCTACCGTGCCGAGTACCGGCGTCGTGTCGCAACCGCGCTGCGTGAAGCCGAACCCGACACGGGCGCGCTGGTGTCGGAATCCGACCTGGCTCATCTCCCGGCACTGGTCGCCGAGCATATTCGCCGCTCCGGCGCTGTCGGCAAGCCCCGGGTTTCGACCCTGCGTGCCACGATCCACGGCCGGATCCGCGCAAGCGCGACATCACGGTGGATGACCTACACCGGCGAGCAGGTGAACACGTACGGCCCAACGCCCAGTCGATTGTTCTGGATGGACGCCACGATGTTCGGCCTGCCGGTCGACGTACTGCACGTGTTCGTCGGCCGGTCCGCCACGATGCGCGTCAAGCTGTGCTCCCTGCTGCGGATGATGAACGCCGCTGGGCCTGAGATGGACCGGGCGGAGACCGTGACCCTGTTCAACGACCTGTGCATTCTGGCCCCGGCGGCACTCATCGACGCGCCGATTGCCTGGCAGCAGATCGACGACACTCATGCCAGGGGCGTATTCACGAACGGTGCGCAGACCGTGAGCGCCGACCTGACCTTTCGCGACGGCGATCTCGTCGACTTCCGCTCGGACGACCGGATGAGCACCTCGCACGATGGCTCGACCTTCACGCCGCAACCGTGGTCGACGCCGGTACGGGACTATCGTGCGTTCGGCTCCCGCCGACTCGCCGCCCATGGTGAAGGCCGCTGGCATCCAACCGCCCCGCCGGGCGAGTTCGTCTACCTCGAATACAACCTCGACGCCATCACCTACAACGCCGGTACTGCAGCGACGCGCGTGTGATCACTCCCGGGAACGCGACCGCCCCGGCCCTTGCCGTCCGGTCCTGCTCGGGTGTCAAATCGACTACAACGGTGCGGGAAAGTCGAGACAACGACGTCAGGAGCTGCTCATGTCCGGAAAAGGCACACACGGCACGTCCAACGGGACGACGGCACCACCGGATCGTCCGGAGAAGATCCGAAACGTTGCCCTGGTCGGCCGCTCGGGGGCTGGTAAGACGATGCTCTCCGAAGCGCTCCTTGTGGCCACCGGCACCATCAACCGGATGGGGTCGATCCTCGACGGCACGACGGTGAGCGATTCCGATCCGTCCGAGATCCACCAGCAACGTTCCGTGACGCTCTCGGTGCTTCCGCTGGTTGTCGACCAGGTGAAGGTGAATCTGCTCGATACCCCGGGCTACGCCGATTTTGTCGGCGAACTGCGAGCCGGCCTCCGGGCGGCGGATGCTGCGCTGTTCGTCGTCTCCGCCGTTGACGGTGTCGACGCGGCCACATCCGCACTCTGGGCGGAATGCGAGAGCATCGGAATGCCGCGCGGCGTCGTGATCAGCCGGATCGATCATCCGCGGGCCCGCTACGAGACGGTTCTGACCGAACTCCAGCGCGCCTTCGGCTCCTCGGTGGTGCCGGTCTACGTGCCGATCCGCACAGCCGGGGAGATCACCGGGTTGCTGGGGCTGCTCTCCGGAACGGTATCGGACTACTCGGCGGGCACCCCGCGTCCCGCCCGTCGGCAGGCGAACGACGTCGAACGCGCCGACTCCGAGTCGGCGCGAGCCGTCCTGATCGAGGGCATCATCGCCGAGAGCGAGGATGAGACGCTGATGGATCGCTATCTCGGCGGCGAAGAGATCCCCCTCGACACCCTGATCGCGGACGTGGAAATCGCCGTCGCCCGCGGGTCCTTCTTTCCCGTGCTGGCGGCATCCGCTGAAACCGGGGTAGGGGTGGCGGAGGTGCTCGACCTGTTGACCGGGGCCTTCCCGTCGCCGGTGGAACGCGGCGTGCCGGCGGTGGCGGAGCTGGACGGTCGGCCGATCGAGACTCTGGCGTGCGATCCAGCTGGGCCGCTACTCGGCGAAGTGGTGCGCACCACCATCGATTCCTTCCTTGGGCGGGTCTGCCTGGTGCGGGTCTTCTCCGGCACGATCCGGGAGGACTCGACCGTGCACATCGGTGGATCCGGGCTGGTCGATCGGGGCCGAACGGACCACGACAGTGATGAGCGAGTGACGCACCTGCAGTTCCCGATGGGGTCTTCCCTCAGCCCGGCACCGTACTGCGTTGCGGGTGACATCTGCGCGCTCACCAGGATGTCGAGCGCCGAGACCGGCGACACCGTGTCCGCTCCGGAGAGGCCGATGCTGGTCACTCCCTGGGAGATGCCGGAGCCGCTGATGCCCGTCGCCGTGCAGGCGGCGACGCACGGCGACGAAGATGCGCTTGCGAGGAGCCTGGCGAAGGTCGCCGCCGTCGACCCGACACTGCGCGTGGAACGGAACGCCGAAACCCACCAACTGATCCTGTGGTGCATGGGGGAGGCGCACGCCGAGGTCGTGCTCGACAGGCTGCGCGGCCAGGGTGTGAAGGTGCAGACCGTCGGTGTCATCACGCCGCTGCGGGAGACGTTCGCCCGGCCCATTGCCGCGCGGGGACGGTATGTCAAGCAGTCCGGTGGGCACGGGCAGTACGCCATTTGCGACATCGAGGTCGAACCGCTCGAACGCGGTGCGGGCTTCGAGTTCGTCGACAAGGTCGTCGGCGGGGTGGTCCCGAACCAGTACATCGGGTCGATCGAAAGAGGCGTCCGGGCACAAATGCAGAAGGGCGTTTCCGCCGGGTTCCCGGTCGTCGACATCCGGGTGAGATTGGTCGGCGGCAAGGCGCACAGCGTCGACTCCTCGGATGCCGCATTTCAGGCCGCCGGGGCGCTGGCGTTGCGCGAGGCCGCAGCCGCGAGCCGGATCCAGCTGCTGGAACCGGTCTCCGCGGTGACGATCAACGTGCCGGACAGCTATGTGGGCACGGTGATGACCGACCTGTCCACCCGCCGGGGTCACCTGACCGGGGTCACGTCGGTCGGAGAGGAACGGAGTGAGGTCACCGTCGAGATTCCGGATGCGGAGTTACTGCGGTACGCGATGGATCTCCGGGCCCTGACCGCGGGAAGTGGACGATTCCGTCGCGCCTACCTGCGGCACGAACCGGCGCCGTTGAATGTGGCGGCTGATTCCGTGACCCTGTGAGTCGGTCAGGTCTTCTTCAGTTCTTTTTCAGTTCCTCAGCGAGCATCACGATGATGCCGCTGGGGCCGCGGACATAGGTGAGCTTGTAGACGTCCTCATAGGTCGCGACGCCGCGAAGCGGAAAGCATCCGTGCGTCGCGGCTATCGCAAGGGCTTTGTCGAGGCTGTCGACGGAAAAGGCGATGCGATGCATGCCGATCACGTTGGGACGAGTGGGCTCCGTCTCGATCGCTTCGGGATGGATGTACTCGAAGAGCTCGAGACGCCCGTGACCGTCTGGCGTCTGCAGCATCGCGATTCTGGCGTGGTTGCCATCGAGGCCGACGGCGGTGTCGGTCCACTCGCCACTGACTTCGTCACGGCCCATGACCGTGAGACCGAGGTCGGTGAAGAAGGCGATCGTTGCTTCGAGGTCGCGAACGGCGATGCCGACATTCTCAAGCTTGATGGACATGCGTTTCATGCTACTGAACCGGATCGATCCCGGACCCTGCGGTCTCGTCGGCCACCCTGAACGCCCGTCGTATTCCGCCTCGCGCGAGCATGAGAACGATGATCAGCACAGTGACTTGAAAGAAACCGCCGAGACGGACGGCATCTCCGAATGCCAGGGCGACCAGTTCGAGCACCAGGAACTTGCTCCCCGGCAGCAGCAGCACCAGAGTGATTACGTTGACGATTCGAACCCAACGAGTTTCCGCCGAGCGGATCCGCGCGACGATATTCTTCTTGACCAAGAGCACGAGTTCAAGGACGACCTTGAGCAGGATCGCCGTCAGCAGTGCCAACAGGAAGCTTTCGGAGATGACGTCGGGAAACAGCTCGATGAACATTCCCAGCACCACGAGATAGACCAGCACGTCGACGAGGTCTATTGGGCGGATCCGCATGCCGCGAGTATAGCGACAGCGCCCGGACCGCCTTCGGACCCGACCTATTCGTTCATCATTCGCTGAGTTCGCCGATAAGGCGGAGTTCGTCTTCTCGGCTGAGTCCCGCTCGTCGCTCTCGGCCCAGGCCGCGAATTCGTTCGTCTGCGAGTACATCGTGCACGGTCTCGTGGATGCTTCGTTCCATCGCCCCGGATTCGAGGAACCGTTGGCGGCTGCGTTGGAAGAACGCATCCGCGCTGCGGGGAAGCCAAAGGGGCAGGGAGCGGGGCCCAGCCCAATAGTTGACTCCGTGTGCGACCAGCCAGTCGTCTTCCGCCGGGATGAGTTCGCCATCGTGGCCTGCGACCTGCTGTGCGGCAGCAAGAACGTCTGCGAGCTCCCGTTGGACGCCGACAGCGTTGTAGGTGCCCGTGAGACCGAGGTGACCGGCAGCGATGATCCACGCAGCGAGGTCCCTGACGTCGATGAACTGCGCGGCACGGCCATGAGCATCGGGTACGAGAACAGGCTCATGCGAGGCCAGGGCCAGGCGAGCCACCCAGTAGCTGAACCTGTCACTGGTGTCGCCCGGCCCCACGATGAGACCGGGTCTGGCGATGAGGAGACGGTCGCCGACGGCCCGGGATGTGACCCGTTCGGCGGCGACCTTGGCGTGGGCGTACTCAGCCGGGTCGGTTGGTTCGGCGAGATCGGCGTCTTCATCGGCATCCGCTTCACTGTTGCTTGCATACACGGAGACGGAAGATACCAGCGTCCAATGCGGGGTGGTGCCGGCCAGAGCCTCCAACGCCCCGGTTACGAGGCCGGCTTCGCAGCTGAGCTCGATGACGTCATCCCAGGTGCGATTCCTGACTGCATCGTAAGCGTCCGACGCTCGCCGGTCCGTGCGCACGAGGGTCGCGCCCGTGGCTACCGATCCCGACTCGCCGCGCGCCAGGCAGGTGACGTCCTCGCCCGCCTCAACCAGCTGCTGGGCGATCTCGCGGCCGAGCCAGGCCGTCCCGCCAAGGATGAGTGTGTGCGTCACGCTCAACAGCTAAGTGCATCAGACATGCGAAGACCGGGCGGTTCGCCACGAGCGCACAGCTCGGAGGAACCGAAGGCGACCGTGGTTCGGGCCTTCGATAACAACGGAGCATGGGTGGGTTTCCTCCGGGGGCACGCGGAACGCGACAACGGGGGATAGTCGTCAGGTCAGGGCGCTCACTAGAGTGGCCTCATCGTGTCGCTCGCGCAGAGTGCGAGCGCGGGGACTGTGCGATTGTACCGCGGCGGCGTCACGAAGATTTCAACTTTTCTTGGGGGACGAAGTGGCAGAACATGAACCGTGGTTTGGTCCGAAGAAACTGGGTGGCGGCTGGGGTCCGCGCACGTGGCAGGGATGGCTGATTCTTGCCGTTTTCACCGTTGCGGTGGTTGTGGTCACGATCATTGCGACGACGCACACCTAATGCGAATTCAGTTCGCGGAGCATCCGGCTAGGAAGGACAGGTCACAGACGTAACCCGTAGACGGAGCGGACGTCTATAGCTCCGCCACGGTCATCCTCTTCGAATTCAAGGCCGATCTTTTCCGCGACGCCTCTTGAGGCCCGGTTATCGGGGTGGATGATCGCGACCAGGTGAGCTGCCCCCAAGACGTTTCGGGCGAAGTGTTGACGCCGACCCAAAACAGGGCCAATAGTGCCGTTTGAAAACAGGACCACTATGTGTGTTTCTACTATGCCGTA
>NZ_JASJXJ010000096.1:0-15203 GCF_035018685.1 Cryobacterium sp. RTC2.1 | reverse complement strand
GGCGCACCCTGTCCAGGTGCCCATCCGACTCCCCGACGTCCTTTCCCCGCGCGATCTCCCCCTCGCAGAGCTCTCGAGCCTGTGCCTGGACGGAGAGCTGTTCCGCGTCGGCGACTTCTGGAGCCCGGTGGACCTCGCGGAAGACCGGGACCAACGGGCGCGGTCCCTCGCCCTCCTGGTGCCGGCCAAGGCGATCGCGGAACGGCTGACCGCCGCGTGGATCTACGGCCTCGCTCCCGAGCCGGGGCGCCACCAGTTCTGCGTGCCCATCACGGCGCGGGCGTACTTCCCGCCGTCACCGCGTTTCGGCGTCCGCGAGGTCGCCTGTGACCTCGAGAACACGATCCGCGTCGGCGCCCGCACCGTGCGCAGGGACGGTATCCTGCCGGGCGGCCTTCTCGTCACCCGGCCGCTGCGCACCGCACTCGACCTCGCGCGCTGGCCTCCCCCGGAGTCTCCCGCCCCGTCAGCCCTGATCGGTGCACTGCTCCGCCTGGCCGGCCACCCGGACACCTCGGCGGCGAGGCGCACCTGCGCCATCGACCGCCTCCCGTACACCCACAGGGCGCTCGTTCAGCTCGACGCCGCGGAAACGGCCATGCAGGCGCTCGGAGAGCCTACCCGTCGTTGACGCGGTAGACGTCGTAGACGGCGTCGATGCGACGCACGGCGTTGAGTACCCGGTCCAGGTGGGTCGTGTCACCCATCTCGAAGACGAAACGGCTGATCGCCAGCCGATCGCTCGAGGTGTGCACGGTCGCGGAGAGGATGTTGACGTGATGTTCGGAGAGCACCCTGGTCACGTCCGACAAAAGTCCTGAGCGGTCGAGGGCCTCGATCTGGATCTGGACCAGGAACAGGCTCTTCGACGTGGGGGCCCAGTCGACCTCGATCATCCGCTCCGGCTCCTTGAGCAGCGACTGCACATTGCGACAGGATGCCTGGTGCACGGAGACTCCGGCGCCGCGAGTGATGAACCCGACGACCTTGTCTCCCGGAACCGGGGTACAGCAACGGGCGAGTTTGACCAGGATGTCCGGGGCACCGCGGACGAGGATCCCGGAGTCGCTGTTGCGCAGCGTCTGGGTGCGTCCGTTCGGCGCGAACGGCAGATCGGTCGCATCGCTCTCCTCGACGCTCTGCAGGGTCGCGACGACCTTCTCGAGCACCGACTGCGTGCTGATGTGCCCCTCGCCGACGGCGGCGTAGAGCGCGGAGACGTCCTCGTACTTCATCACCGCTGCGACCTCGGCGAAGGAGTCCTGGTTCATCAGCTTCTGCAGGGGAAGGTTCTGCTTGCGCATCGCGCGGGCGATGGCGTCCCTGCCCTGTTCGATGGCCTCGTCGCGGCGTTCCTTGGTGAACCACTGCCGGATCTTGTTGCGGGCCCTCGGGCTCTTGACGAAGTTGAGCCAGTCCTTGCTCGGCCCCGAGTCCGGGTTCTTCGAGGTGAAGACCTCGACGACGTCCCCGGTGACCAATGGGCTCTCGAGGGGCACCAGCCGCCCGTTGACCTTGGCACCCATGGTGCGGTGGCCGACCTCCGTGTGCACGGCGTAAGCGAAGTCGACGGGGGTCGCTCCCGTCGGCAGGCCGATCACCCGGCCCTTCGGGGTGAAGACGTAAACCTCTTTGGCGCCGATTTCGTAGCGCAGCGAGTCCAGGAACTCGCCGGGGTCCGCGGTCTCGGCCTGCCAGTCGGAGATGTGCGCGAGCCAGGCCATGTCGGTGTCGCTCTGCGGGCCGGGCCCCGAGCTCTTGCCCGTGGTCTGTTCCTTGTACTTCCAGTGCGATGCGACGCCGAACTCGGCACGCTGGTGCATCTCCTGGGTGCGGATCTGGATCTCGACGGCGCGACCGCTCGGGCCGAGCACCGTCGTATGCAGGGACTGGTAGAGGTTGAATTTGGGTGTGGCGATGTAGTCCTTGAACCGGCCGGGCAGCGGCGTCCAGCGGGCGTGGATCGCACCGAGCACGGCGTAGCAGTCCCGAACCGAGTTCACGAGGACACGGATGCCGACGAGGTCGTAGATCTCGTCGAATTCGCGTCCCCGCACGACCATCTTCTGGTAGATCGAGTAGTACTGCTTGGGCCGTCCCGCGACCTTGCCGCGGATGCGCGCGGCCTTGAGGTCTTCGACGATCGCGTCGATGACGTGCTGCACGAACTCCTCGCGCTGCGGGGTGCGCTGCTTGACGAGGCTTTCGATCTCGGCGTAGAGCTTCGGATACAGGACCGCGAAGGACAGGTCTTCGAGCTCCCACTTGATGGTCTGGATCCCGAGGCGGTGCGCGAGCGGGGCGTAGATCTCGAGCGTCTCCGTCGCCTTGCGCACCGCGGACTCTGCGGGAACGAATCCCCAGGTGCGCGCGTTGTGGAGCCGGTCTGCGAGCTTGATGATCAGTACCCGGATGTCCTTGGACATCGCGACGATCATCTTGCGAACGGTCTCGGCCTGGGTGCTGTCGCCGTACTTGACCTTGTCGAGCTTCGTCACGCCGTCGACGAGCATCGCGATCTCGTCGCCGAAGTCGGCGCGCAACTGGTCGAGGGTGTACTCGGTGTCTTCGACGGTGTCGTGCAGCAGGGCGGCGGCAACGGTCTTCGGGCCGATGCCGAGGTCTGCGAGAATCTGGGCGACGGCGACCGGATGGGTGATGTACGGTTCTCCGCTGCGGCGCACCTGACCCTCGTGGGCGCGTTCCGCTGCGGTATACGCGCGCTCGATGATCGACAGGTCGACCTTCGGGTGGTGCATCCGCACGGTCCGCAGCAGGGTGTCCACGGCGCCGACCGGCTGGGCGCGGGAGAAGATCCGCGGAACGAGGCGTCGGAGGGAAGCGGCGGGCAGCGGCGCGTTCGGTGGCGGTGTCGTCGTTTCCGTCATCTCATACCTCGTTCGCGAGCGCCCGGCCATTCCCGGGCATCCAGCAATTATCGCGCCTTTTTCGACCGCTCCGTGCCGCTCCCCTCGAATTAGCCGGGGAGCGGCGCTATTGGCGGTGATCCGGTGCGGCTAGACGGTGACGCGCACGTCCGTCTTCGGCGCGGAGGACGCCTTGGCGCGCAGGGCGAGCGCCTTCTTGTCACGCTTGCGCACTCCGGGTTCCATCGTGCGGAGCTGGGCGTACAGCGGAGATGCGATGAAGATGGTCGAGTACGCGCCGGCGATGATACCGATCAGGAGCGCGAGCGAGATGTCGCGCAGCGTTCCCGCCCCGAGCACGAACGCGCCGATGAAGAGGATCGAGCCGACCGGGAGGATCGCGACGACGGAGGTGTTGATGGAACGCACGAGCGTCTGGTTCACCGCGAGGTTGACAGAGTCTGCGAAGGTCCTGCGCGATTCCGGTCCGTCTTCGCGGGTGTTCTCTCGGATCTTGTCGAACACCACGACGGTGTCGTAGAGCGAGTAACCGAGAATCGTCAGGAACCCGATCACCGCGGCCGGGGTTATCTCGAACCCGGTGATCCCGTAGAACCCGGCCGTGATGATGAGGTCGTGCAGCAGCGCGACCATCGCGGCGAGGGACATCTTCCAGGTCCTGAAGTACAGGGCCATGCCGATCGCGGCGAGGACGAGGAAGATCCCGAGGCCCCTGAGTGCCTGACCGGTGATGTCAGCACCCCACGACGGGCCGATGAACGATGCCGTGACCTGCTCGGCGGGCACGCCGTACGCGTCGGCGAGTGCTGTGCGCATCTGCCGGGTCGCGTCGCTCGACAGCTGGTCCGTCTGAATGCGGATGCCGGTGGTGCTGACGTTCGACACCTTCGGGACCGCGGAGGGCTCGATGCTCGTCACGGCCTTGACCGCGAGCGACTGGTCCTGGGTCGCGACGTCGCTCACGACGAATTCGGAGCCGCCGGTGAATTCGATACCGAAGACGAAGCCGCCGCGAAGCTGGGGCACCACGAGCGCGATCAGGATGGCGATACCGGCCAGGGAATACCAGACCTTGCGACGCCCGATGATGTTGAAGGAGCGCTTGCCGGTGTGCAGGTCGTTGCCGAACTGGGAAAAGCTCGCCATTAGGAATCCTTCCCGTCGGTCGACCGATCCGAGGAGGATCCGACGAGTTCTGATGCTTTCCGCTCGGCGATGGTCTGGCGCTTCGCGGCCTCACGGCTCGCGGACGACAACTTGGCGGAGGCGACCTCGTCTGAGGGCCGGAACTTCGCCCTCCCCCGGTAGGTGGCTCCGAGAGCCCTCGGGTCCAGGCCGCTGAACCGGTGGCCCTCGTTGAAGAAGCGGGTCTGGGCGAGCAGCTGCAGGACCGGGTGGGTGAAGAGCGCAACGACGACGACGTCGACGATCGTCGTGAGCCCGAGCGTCAGGGCGAAGCCCTTCACGTTTCCGACGGCGACGATGAAGAGCACGCCCGCGGCGAGGAAGTTGACCGCGTCGGAGGCGAGGACCGTGCGGATGGCGCGCTTCCAGCCCGCTTCCACGGCCGATTCCAGCCCGCGGCCGTCGCGCAACTCGTCGCGCACTCGTTCGAAGTACACGATGAACGAGTCCGCCGTGATTCCGATGGCGACGATCAACCCCGCGACACCGGCGAGGGAGAGCCGGTAGCCCTCACGCCAGGACAGGATCGTGATCAGCAGGTAAGTGATGACGGCGGCGACGACGAGCGACGCAACAGTGACGAAACCGAGCAGTCGGTACTGCAGGAGCGAGTACAGGACGACCAGGATGAGTCCGATCAGGCCGGCGATGAGGCCGCTCACGAGCTGGGTCGAACCGAGGGTCGCCGAGATCGTGTCCTGGCTCTGTACGGTGAAGCTCAGCGGCAGGGCTCCGAACTTCAGCTGGTCCGCGAGAACCTTCGACGATGCCTGATCGAAACTGCCGCTGATCTGGGCGTTGCCGTCCGTGATCACGGCGAGGGTGCGTGGCGCGGAGATGACCTTGCCGTCGAGCACGATCGCGAACTGGTTCTGCACGCCGGTGAGGCCGCTCAGCCGGGTGCTGACCGTCGCGAAGTCCTTGGTGCCCTGATCGTCGAACTTGATGTTGACGACCCACTCGCCGGTGGTGGCACCGGACTGGGTCGTCTTCTGGCCGTTGGTGGCGTCGGAGACGTTCTCGCCGCTGACCTCCACCGGCCCGAGGATGTACTTGACCGAACCGTCTGTCTCACAGGTCACGAGCGGCTGGTCGGCCGGTGCGACGTTGGAGGTGTCGATGGTCGAGCAGTCGAAGGCGTCGTACTGCGCCTGGAGCGCCGGGGTCACCCAGCTGAGATCGCTGCCGTTCGTCGGTACGGCCGTCGGCGTGCTCGACAGGCTCGGGTCGACCGTGGCTACCGGAGTCGGCGTTGCGGTGCCGTCGGCGCCGACAGCTGCCGTCGACGGGGCGGCGGCGACCAGGACCGGGCGGAACTCGAGCTTCGCGGACGATTCGATCCGGTTGATGGTTGCGTCGTCCGGGATTCCCGGGATCGACACGACGATGTTCTGGCCGCTCGTGTTGATCTCCGCCTCGGAGACACCGGAGGAGTCGATGCGCTGCCGGATGATCGACACCGCCTGGTTCAGCTGCTCCTGGGAGACGGACTGACCGGACTCGAGCTTCGGCGCGAGGATGATCTGCGTGCCACCCTCGAGGTCCAGGGCCAGCTTGGGCGCCCAGGACCCTCCGGCGGTGAGGACACCGAAGAGGTTGACTGCGATCAGGCCGATGACGATCACCCCCAGCCACGTCAGGGAACGCCAGGCCTTCTTGGCCGGAGTCGACTTTGCCACCTTGGAACTCAGCTTTCTATACGCGTGCGGGCGCCACAAGGACGCGAGCCGGGCGAGGGTTGGTTACGCGTCGCCCTTGGTGGGGTCGCTCTTGGTCGAATCGGTTGAGGGGGCCTCGTCGGCAATGCGCTCACCGAACTCTGGTTCGCCCAGGAGGATCGCGTCGTCTTCATTGAGCCGGGCCGCGCGCGCGTCGTCGGTCGACGACTCGAGTTCGGCATCGGCTTCGTCGGCGGACTCGTCGGTGACGGCGGGCTCGACGACGCGGGAGATCGCCTGGCGGTGCATCTGGACGACGGTTCCGGGAGCAATCTCGAGCTCGACCTTGTTTGCTTCCTCGTCGATCGACAGAATGGTTCCGTACATACCGAAGTTGGTCATGACGTTCGCGCCCGCGACCATCTGCGACTGCAGCGACGCCTGTTCCTTCTGGCGCTTGCGGCCGTTGCGGAACATAAAGAACACCAGCAGCGCCAGTACGGCGAGCATGACGAGAGTCAACGGATCCATAGTGCAGCAAAGCCTTTCAGTTGCGGCGCGGTGGCCGAAGCGTGTGCGTACATGCGGCTCGGAGCGAACCACATCGAATTATAGGTCATCAAGCGGAAGGGCGGGTTGGCGGCCGACGTCGTTCGGATCGGCGAGCCCGAAGTGCCGCCAGGCGGCTGCCGTCGCCACGCGGCCACGCGGGGTGCGCGTGAGGAAGCCTATCCGTACCAGGAACGGCTCAACGACCGACTCGACGGTCTCGGCTTCTTCCCCCACCGAGACGGCGAGGGTGTTCAGTCCGACCGGCCCACCCCCAAAACGGGTAAGGATGATGTTCATGACCTCGCGGTCGAGCCTGTCGAGGCCGATCGGGTCGACGTCGTAGAGCTCGAGGGCCGCGTGGACGGCCGCCAGGTCGGCGGCACCGCCATGGACGAGGGCGTAGTCGCGCACCCTGCGCAAGAGCCGGTTCGCGATACGCGGCGTTCCCCTGCAGCGACCGGCGATCTCCGCGATGGCCTCCCTGTCGATGTCG
This sequence comes from Cryobacterium sp. RTC2.1, assembly GCF_035018685.1. NCBI lineage: Bacteria > Bacillati > Actinomycetota > Actinomycetes > Micrococcales > Microbacteriaceae > Cryobacterium > Cryobacterium sp. RTC2.1. The sequence goes on along the minus strand of NZ_JASJXJ010000096.1, from coordinate 8,427 downwards.
AGGTCGAGCATGGTCGCCGCGCGGGCGAGGACCTGTTCCAGCTCCTGGCTGGCATAGAACTCGAGGTGCGCCGTGAACCCGAACCGGTCGCGAAGCGGGTTCGGGAGCATCCCGGACCGTGTCGTCGCGCCGACGAGGGTGAATGGGGCGAGGTCGAGCGGCACGGACGTGGCGCCTGCGCCCTTGCCCACCATGATGTCGATGCGGAAGTCCTCCATTGCGAGGTAGAGCATCTCCTCTGCGGACCTCGCCATCCGGTGGATCTCGTCGATGAAGAGCACTTCGCCTGGCACGAGGGAGGACAGCACCGCTGCCAGGTCGCCGGCGTGCTGGATGGCCGGACCGCTCGACATGCGCAGCGGGCGGTTGCCCTCGTAGGCGATGATCATGGCGAGCGTTGTCTTGCCGAGGCCGGGAGGGCCGGCGAGCAGGATGTGGTCTGGTGTGCGATTCTGCATCGTTGCGGCGGTGAGCATGAGCTGCAACTGGCCGCGCACCTTCTGCTGGCCGACGAATTCCGCGAGGCTCCGCGGGCGAAGCGCGCCCTCGAATGCCAGCTCGGCCTCACCCTCGAGCAGTGGGCTCGTGAGCTCGACCCCGGGGTCCGGCGTCGCCGCGAACTGTTCCGATGTCACTGCCGGTCCTCCGAAGCCTGGTGCGCCGGTCCGAGCCGGGCGAGGACGAGCCTCAGCAGGGCGGCGACACCGATCAGGTCGGGTTCGGCGGCCTCGGCGAGGGTCTCCCTGACGGCTTCCTCCGCGACGCGCTCGGACCAGCCGAGGCCGATCAGGGCGGCCTGGACGCTCGCTGCGGGGCTTGCCACGGAAGGACGCCTGGTGCGGGGTGCGCCGTCGACGGCCGAAACCACGACCTTGCCGGCCAGGGACAGGATGATGAGCTTCGCGGTCTTCGGCCCGATGCCGCTGACCTTGCGGAAGACGGCGTCGTCTTCACCTGCGACGGCCTGGGCCACCTGGTTCGGGGTGAGCACGGCGAGTACGCCGAGCGCGGACTTCGGGCCGACCCCTGTGACGCCGATGAGAAGTTCGAAGACGGACAGCTCGTCGGCGGTCGCGAAACCGTAGAGGGTGAGCGAGTCCTCCCTGACCAGCAGGGTTGTCAGCAGGCGCGCCTCGCTGCCGTGCCGGAGGCCGAGGGCGGTCGTCGGCGTCACCTGCACGGCGAGCCCGACTCCCCCGACCTCGAGCACCGCCGTCGAGCCAACGGCGGAGAGGACGAGTCCACGTACGGAAGAGATCATCGCTTAAGCCTACGGGGCACCGCCGACGCTGCCGCTCCGCGCTCCGCGGCGCGCCACGCAGCCTGTGCCGGCGTGAGTGCGCCGCCCGCGAGCCCGTCCGTCGTCGGAAGGGTGCCTCCTGATGCCCCGGTTCGCCAGGCGTGGCAGATGGCCAGTGCGAGTGCGTCCGCGGCATCCGCCGGTTTCGGGACCTCGCTGAGGCCGAGCACGCGGGCGACCATGGCGCCGACCTGGGCCTTGTCGGCCGAGCCGTAGCCGGTGATCGCCGCCTTGACCTCGCTCGGGGTATGCAGGGTGACCGTGAGGCCGCGCTGGGCGGCGAGCAGGAGGGCGACCCCGCTGATCTGGGCGGTGCCCATCACCGTGCGCACGTTGTGCTGGGCGAAGACGCGCTCGATCGCGACGAAGGCCGGCTTATGCCGGTCCATCATCTCCTCGAGTCCTCGGCTCAGCAGCAGCAGGCGCTGCTCGAGTGGCAGGTCGGGCGAACTGCGCAACACGGTGACGTCGACGAGGGTAGCCGTGCGGTTCGGCGCGACGTCGACGACACCGACGCCGCAACGGGTGAGCCCGGGGTCGATTCCGAGCACCCGCACGGCCACCGTTGACTACTCGTTCTCGGCTTCGAGCTCAGCGGAGACTGCGGCAGACACGGCGTAGTTGCTGTAGATGTTCTGCACGTCGTCGAGTTCCTCGAGTGCGTCGATGAGCTTGAACACCTTGCGAGCGGTCTCCGCGTCGACGTCGATCGTGAGCTGCGGGACGAAGGCGATATCGGCCGAGTTGTAGTCGATTCCGGCGGCCTGCAGTGCCGTACGGGTTGCCACGAGGTCCTGGACCTCGCTGAAGACCTCGAAGGTCTCCCCCTCGTCGACGACTTCTTCGGCACCCGCGTCGAGGACCGCGCCGAGAACGTCGTCTTCGGTCACGCCGTTCGCCTTGGAGACGACGACGATTCCCTTGCGGTGGAAGTTGTAGGCAACACTGCCCGGGTCGGCCATGTTGCCGCCGTTGCGGCTGACCGTCGTGCGGACTTCAGCCGCAGCGCGGTTCTTGTTGTCGGTGAGACACTCGATCATGATGGCGACGCCGTTTGCGGCGTAGCCCTCGTACATGATCGTGGTGTAATCGACGACGACGCCGGCGAGGCCGGCTCCGCGCTTGACCGCACGGTCGATGTTCTCGTTGGGGACCGAAGTCTTCTTGGCCTTCTGGATCGCATCCACAAGCGTCGGGTTACCCGACAGGTCGGCGCCGCCCATCCGAGCGGCGACCTCGATGTTCTTGATCAGCTTGGCGAAGGCCTTGGCCCTCCGTGAGTCGGTGACCGCCTTCTGGTGCTTGGTAGTCGCCCACTTGGAATGTCCGGACATGAATCTCCCGTTGTCGTGCTTGGCTGTCTGATTGTGGTGCCGGCCGTCTGCCGCCAGTGGCAGAAAAGCGAATTCGTCGCACCAATGCGCTGTTGGCCAGTCTAACCCGAGGTGCCCGATCCGCCCCGCCGGAGCCGTCCGGCAGGCGTGGCGGACGCCCTGACGAAGCAGGGAGGATCAGAGCGTGATGATTTTCTGCAGGGTGTTCAGGTTGCGGGTCGTCGTCGTGGCGCGGTATTTCACCTTGGCGCTCTTTTTGCTGAAGGCGCTCTTGATTCCGACGGCACGCCGGACCTCCCAGTAGAGGACGCCGTGGCCGAGTTCGATCCGCTCGTCCGCCTGGTCGAGCTCCCTGGCATGGCCGGCGAGCTCCGCGAGGTGGGAGGGGTCAGAACCGAACATGACGTAGGCGTGCCAGCCCTCCCGTTCCGGGAACGGGTAGGACCGCACCTCGCGGGCGAGTTCTGCCTCGTCGATCAGCACAATCCAGGCCTCGTAATCGAAGCGCTCCGACAACGCCGCCTCGATCCGGCTCTTGATCGCGTCCGGTGAAGCCTCGGCCGCCTCGTCGACTGTGAAGACGACGTTGCCGCTCGCGACCACCGTCTTGACGTCCGAGTAGCCGAGGCCCTCGAAGGTCTTCACGAGATCATTCATGGCCACGGTTATGCCGTTGACATTGATTCCCCTGAGCAGGGCTACATATCTCATCATCGTTGACTCATGCCAGAACCCTAGTCCCGCAGCCGGCAGGCGGGAAACCCCGGCCGGATCAGCCGAGGAAGCGGGCGGCCGCGACCGTTCCGAGGAAGTACTCGTGGAAGCGGTGCTCCCCCGTGATCTCCGGGTGGAACGAGGTGCCGAGCAGGCGCCCCTGCTCGACCGCGACGCAGCGGCCGTCGGCGAGCCGCGCGAGGGCCCTTGCCTTCGGACCGACGGTATCGACGACCGGGGCGCGGATGAACACCGCGTGCACCGGCGCATCGCCGAGCACCGGTACCTCCAGATCGGTCTCGAAGGACTGCGTCTGGGAGCCGAAGGCATTGCGCCGGACGCTGATGTCGAGGCCGCCGATGCTCTCCTGGCCGCGAATGCCGTCGACGACGGTGTCCGCGAGCATGATCAGTCCCGCGCAGGTCCCGTAGACCGGGAGGCCGGCCCTGACGGCGGCGCGCAAGGGATCGGCGAGGCCGAAGGCCCGCGCGAGCTTGTCCATCACGCTGGATTCGCCGCCCGGAATCACGAGCCCGTCGACGCGGGCGAGTTCTTCTGGTCGGCGCACCAGGACGACGTCCGCTCCGAGGGTGCGCAACACCTGCGCATGCTCGCGGAAGTCGCCCTGGAGGGCGAGTACTCCTACCGTCACCTGTTCGAGCTACCAGCCGCGCTCGGAGAGGCGGTGCGGTGCCGCGAGGTCGGACACGTTGATGCCGACCATGGCTTCGCCGAGGCCGCGAGAAACTTCGGCGACGATCTTGGCGTCGTCGAAGAAGGTGACGGCCTTGACGATCGCGTTGGCGCGCTGCTCCGGGTTGCCGGACTTGAAGATTCCGGAGCCGACGAAGACGCCGTCCGCGCCGAGCTGCATCATCATCGCGGCGTCTGCAGGGGTGGCCACGCCGCCCGCGGTGAAGAGCACGACGGGGAGCTTGCCGGTCGCGGCGATCTCGACGACGAGCTCGTACGGCGCCTGCAGGTCCTTGGCCGCCACGTAGAGCTCGTCCTTGCTGAGCGAAGCGAGGCGCTTGATCTCGGCGTTGATGGTGCGGATGTGCTTGGTCGCCTCCGAGACGTCGCCGGTGCCGGCCTCGCCCTTCGACCGGATCATCGCGGCACCCTCGTTGATGCGGCGGAGCGCCTCACCGAGGTTGGTCGCGCCGCACACGAACGGCACGTCGAACTTCCACTTGTCGATGTGGTTCACATAGTCGGCCGGGCTGAGGACCTCGGACTCGTCGATGTAATCGACGCCGAGCGCCTGCAGGACCTGCGCCTCGACGAAGTGACCGATGCGGGCCTTCGCCATCACGGGGATGGAGACCTCGGCGATGATGCTGTCGATCAGGTCCGGGTCACTCATCCGCGCGACGCCGCCCTGGGAGCGGATGTCCGCGGGAACGCGCTCGAGCGCCATGACGGCGACGGCTCCGGCATCTTCGGCAATGCGGGCCTGGGCTGCAGTGACGACGTCCATGATGACGCCGCCCTTCATCATGTCGGCGAGTCCGCGCTTGACGCGGCTCGAACCAAACTGCTCGATGGATGTTGTTTCAGTCATAACGTGAATTCTATTCCTTGCGTCTGGTGGGAACTCCGCGAGCAGCGGCTGCGGGAGCGGGAATGGTAGGGATGGGTGGAGCTAGTCCTCGTCGCGCGGCCAGCCGTCCGCGACCATCCGGCGGACGTCGCCGAGCAGCTGCGGAATGGCCTTGGTCTTCGCGATGATCGGGAAGAAGTTCGAGTCTGTGGCCCAGCGCGGAACGATGTGCTGGTGCAGGTGTTCGGCGATGCCCGCTCCGGCGACCCTGCCCTGGTTCATCCCGATGTTGAAGCCGTCGCAGTTGGAGGTCACGGCGAGCACGCGCATCGCCACCTGGGTCAGACTACCGATCTCGGCGACTTCCTCTGGCGTTGCTTCGTCATAGGTCGCAATGTGGCGGTACGGGCAGACGAGCAGGTGGCCGCTGTTGTACGGGAACAGGTTGAGGAGCACGTACGCGTGCGTGCCGCGGGCGACGATGAGCGCCTTCTCGTCGGTCATCGCCGGGGCGAGGCAGAACGGGCAGGCGTCGGCGTGCGGCTGCGTGCCGTCCTGGATGTAGACCATCCGGTGCGGCGTCCACAACCGTTGGAAGGCATCCGGTACGGCCGCGAAGTCGCTGGACGATTCGATCGTCTCGTCTCCGGCGTCCATCTCAGACCTGCGCCTTCGTTGCGATCGCGTCGACGATACGGGCGATCGCATCCACGACGGGGATGCCGTTCTCCTGGGTACCGTCCCTGAAACGGAAGCTCACCGATCCGGCCGCCCGGTCGTCTTCGCCTGCGATCAGCTGGAACGGCACCTTCGCCTTGGTGTGGGTGCGGATCTTCTTGGGCATCCGGTCGCTCGAGGTGTCGAGTTCGGCGCGCACCCCGAGTGCCTTCAGCTGCCGGATGACTTCACCGAGATAGTCCTCGTACGCTTCGGCGACGGGGATGCCGACGACCTGGACCGGGGACAGCCAGACCGGGAAGGCGCCGGCATAGTGCTCGAGGAGGATAGCGAAGAAGCGCTCGATGGAGCCGAGTAGGGCACGGTGGATCATCACCGGCTGCTGGCGGGTCCCGTCGGAGGCGGTGTACTCCAGGTCGAAGAGTTCCGGCTGGTTGAAGTCGAGCTGGACCGTGGAGAGCTGCCAGGTCCTGCCGATCGCGTCTCTGGCCTGCACGGAGATCTTCGGGCCATAGAACGCCGCTCCGCCCGGGTCGCTGACCAGTTCGAGCCCGGACTCGACGGCGACCTGCCTGAGGGTCTCGGTTGCCTCGTCCCACTGCTCGTCGGTGCCGACGAACTTCACCGGGTCCTTGGTGGAGAGTTCGAGGTAGAAATCGGTGAGCCCGTATCCCCGCAGCGTCTCGAAGACGAACTCGAGCTGGCTGGCGACTTCCGCCTTCACCTGGCTCGCGGTGACGTAGATGTGGGCATCGTCCTGGGTGAGCCCGCGCACCCGGGTGAGGCCGGACAGCGTTCCGCTCTTCTCGTACCGGTAGACGGTTCCGAATTCGGCCAGACGCAGCGGAAGTTCGCGGTAGCTGCGGCCCCGCGCCTTGAAGATGAGGTTGTGCATCGGGCAGTTCATCGGTTTGAGGTAGTAGTCCTGGCCCTGCCGGGTGATGTTCCCCTCCGCGTCGACCTCTTCATCGAGGTGCATCGGCGGGAACATGCCGTCCTTGTACCACTGCAGGTGCCCGCTGGTCTCGAACAGGTGCGCCTTGGTGATGTGCGGGGTGTTGACGAGGTCGTAGCCGTTCGCGAGCAGCTGCTCGCGCATGTAGTTCTCGATCTCCGCGCGGATGATCCCGCCCTTGGGGTGGAAGACCGCCAGTCCGGAACCGATTTCCTCCGGGAAGGAGAACAGGTCGAGTTCCTGGCCGAGCTTGCGGTGGTCGCGCTTGGCGGCTTCCTCCTGGCGAGCCTGGAAAGCGCGCAGCTCGTCCTTGGTCGGCCAGGCGGTCCCGTAGATGCGCTGCAGCTGCGGGTTCTTCTCCGAGCCGCGCCAGTATGCGGCGGCGAGTCTGGTCAGCGAGTATCCGTTGCCGATCATGCGGGTGTTCGGCAGGTGCGGGCCACGGCAGAGGTCTTTCCAGACCGTCTCGCCCGTCTTCGGGTCGACGTTGTCGTAGATGGTGAGCTCGGCGCCGCCGACCTCGACCGATTCGTTGTCCGCGGTGGCCGCGACGGCGCCGCCCTTCAGCCCGATCAGCTCGAGCTTGTACGGTTCCGCGGCGAATTCGGCCCTGGCGTCTTCATCGGTCACGACGCGCCGCACGAAACGCTGGCCCTGGCGGATGATGCGGTCCATGGCCTTCTCGAGCGCCTTGATGTCTTCTGGCGTGAACGGCACCTCGACATCGAAGTCGTAGTAGAAGCCGTCCGTCACGGGCGGACCGATCCCCAGGCGTGCCGCCGGGTTGACGTTCTGCACCGCCTGGGCGAGCACGTGCGCTGCCGAGTGGCGGAGGATGTTCAGGCCATCCGGCGACGAAATCGTCACGGGTTCCACGACATCCGTCTGGGTCAGCGTTGCGGCGAGATCCTTGAGCTCACCGTTGACGCGCATTGCGACAACAGACCGGTCGGTGAAAAGCTCAAAGCCGTCAGCCACGTGTAGTACTCCTCAGTATTGTGCGAACCCCTCCAACTTTAGCGGCGCGGTCGCGACCGGGATTCCCGTGCGGCTCGGGCGGCTGCCAGGCTCAGGCCACGAGGACGGTGTCGTGCGCACGCAACGGCACGGGTGCCCCCTGCGGCAGCCGGCGGAAGAGATGCCCGATGACGTCCGGTGAACAGGCGATCACCTTGACGAGCCCTGGCCGGTCACGGGCGAGAGTCGGATCGGATGCGAGGGTGACCGCCAGGAGCCCCGCTCCGCCGTCGAGGAGCGGGGAGAGCCCGGCGGCGATCCGCGGGCTGACGTGGCCGACCGGGCGCCCGGTCGCAGCGTGGACGGCGATCCCACGGGGGCCGGACCCGTGCGCCTGCTCGCGGACGAGCGCGACGACCGAACCGGGCTGGAGGAGTCCCTCTCGTGCGACGATCGTGCGCTGGTCGACATTGTGCAGCCAGAAGCTCCAGATGCCGAGGCCGCGCAGGTGGCTGTTGCCGAGCGCGACGACCCGGCCGGTGCTGGGCTCCGTCAGCCACAATTCACCGGCGTCGGCGGCGAGGTACAGGGTGGGCAGTCCTTGCGCATCGGCGATGAGCAGGCGGTCCCAGTCCTGCGGCGGCAGGTACCTGCTTGCCGGCACCCCGCGACGGGGGGCCCTGCTGGCGCCCGGGCGGTCGGTGACGTCAGCGCCGACGACGGCCGGGAAGTCGGTCGCCCGGCGGCCGAACCGGATGCCGTGCGGCACCGTGTGCGAATTCATGGCGAACCTCCCCCTTGAGAGTGCTGCACCAGACTCCGGACCGGTATCCCCATTCCGGTGGACGTTAAACGAAAAAACCCCCGGGGTAACCGGGGGTTTATCTGTGGGCGATACTGGGATCGAACCAGTGACCTCTTCCGTGTCAGGGAAGCGCGCTACCGC
>NZ_JASJXJ010000095.1:0-15222 GCF_035018685.1 Cryobacterium sp. RTC2.1 | reverse complement strand
ACCCGCGCGCGGGTCGCCCGCGGCAGCCGGATCTTCGTCGAGGGTCGGCACGACGCCGAACTCGTCGAGAAGGTCTGGGGCGCCGACCTCCGGATCGAGGGCGTCGTCGTCGAATACATCGAGGGAGTCGACAACCTCGAGGAACTCCTCACCGAATTCGGCCCGGGACCAGGCAGGAAGGTCGGCGTGCTCGTCGACCACCTCGTACCAGGGTCCAAGGAGAGCCGGATCGCCGAGAACGTCGCTCGCGGTCCGCACGGGCGGAGCGTCCTCGTGGTCGGGCACCCCTACGTCGACGTCTGGCAGGCCGTCAAACCCGAGCGACTCGGGATGAAGGACTGGCCGACGATCCCCCGCACGGTCGAGTGGAAACACGGGATCTGCGAGCACCTGGGCTGGCCGCACGAGGACCAGGCCGACATCGCCAGGGCCTGGCAACGCATCCTGGGCCGGGTCCGGTCGTATGCCGACCTCGAGGCCGCATTCCTCGGCAGGGTCGAACAGCTCATCGACTTCGCGACCGTCGATTGACAGGTGGGCTGAATACCGCCCCTGTTCGGGCGAAATATTCATAAAACGTAACGGTTATGACTCGAATTCGCCCCAAATCCGGTTCTTACCGAGCGAAGTGGTCTAGTCTTGTCCCAGTAGTTGTAGTGCTTGCACGTCTTAAAACGCACGGACTTCGGTCCATGCGGCGTATTCCTTTCGGAAGCGGACGACGAATACCGCGACGAACGGCCCCGACAGTCGGGGTCGGTCTAACACTCCTGGAGGAGTTTCAAAAATGGCAACAGGTACCGTGAAATGGTTCAACGCTGAAAAGGGCTTCGGATTCATTGCTCCCGACGACGGAAGCGCCGACGTGTTCGCGCACTACTCCGCGATCGCTTCCAATGGCTACAAGTCCCTCGACGAGAACCAGAAGGTCGAGTTCGAGGTAACCCAGGGCCCCAAGGGTCCCCAGGCCGAGAACATCCGCGCCCTCTGATTCTGCTCAGTGCTGAATCAGCACACTGCTTGAACTGCGTCTGACCGAGGTCATTCGCCCAGAGAGCTCCAGTAATGCCCCCGCTTCGGCGGGGGCATTACTTCGTTAAGCCGAAGCTTTTCTCGCCGCCGCCCTAGTCTGCGCGGCCGTCTCCGACGAAACGCTCGACCCGCCGGTCCGGCACCAGCCAGATGAGTGCGGCGATCGCGAAAACGCCCATGGACACGAGCGGCTGCACCAGGGCGAGCAGAATCCCAGCCAGGTAGATGAAGGGCGAGCCCTTGCCCTTCCAGTCCCGTCCGAGGGCCGTGGCGAGGGCTCCGTCGGCGCCCTGGTAACGGATCAGGGTCCGCTGCAGGATGTAGAACGCCACGGCGGCCAGGAGCAGCGTGAACCCGTAGACCATGACCGGGACCTCGGCGAAGCCGGACTCGTCGCTCCACCTCGTAGCGAAGGGGAACAGGGAGAGCCAGAACAAGAGGTGCAGGTTCGCCCAGAGGATGCCGCCGTTCACGCCGGAGGCGAGGCGCAGCAAGTGGTGGTGGTTGTTCCAGTAGATCCCGATGTAGAGGAAACTCAGCAGGTAACTGAACAGCGTGGGCAGGATGGTCACGAGCCCCTGCCAGGTCGGTTCCTCCGGGACCCGGATCTCGAGCACCATGATCGTGATGATGATGGCGAGCACGCCATCGCTGAACGCTTCGAGCCTGTTCTTGGTCATGTGCCTCCGGTCCCTGTCGTCCGTTCAGGTGCGCTGAGGGCATCATCCCAGATTCCGTTCGCCCTGTCAGGAGCCGGATTTCGCACAACCTGTCCGGCCGTCGGTGGCAGACTCAGGGTATGAGTGAGCGCACCCTGATCCTGCTGCGGCACGCCAAGTCCGACTGGTCCGGCGAGGTCTCCGACCTCGAGCGCCCGCTCGCCGAACGGGGACTGCGCCAGGCGCCGCTCGCCGGAGCGTGGCTCGCCCGCAATATCGGGCACATCGATCTCGCGGTCGTCTCCCCCGCGCACCGCGCTCGCAGCACCTGGGAAATCGCCGAGGGTGAACTGACGGAATCGCCGCCGACCGTGGTCGACAGCCGCGGCTATGCGGCATCCGCCGACGAACTGCTCGACGTCGTCAGGGAGCTTCCCGACGAGGACCACACGGTCGTTCTCGTCGTGCACAATCCCGGGATCACCGGCCTCGCCGAACTCCTCACCGGAACGTGGATACCGATGCCGACCAGCACCCTCGCCGTGCTGGGCTTGGCCGGACCGTGGTCTGACGCCGGCAGGCGACCGGCCGAGATCCTGGCGACCGGGCGCCCGCCGGAAGACTTTCCGCACCGTCACCGCGCTCAGTGAGGGGACGGTCGTCGACTAGTTGACGAGGTCCTGCCAGCCGTCACCGTCGACGTACTCGAAGATGAGGTTGGTCTCGGTGTGCGCGACAGCAGGATGCTCGGCGAGATGTTCGAGCACGAAGTCACGCAGCGCGGACGCGTTCGCCGCCGCGACGTGCAGGAGGTAGTCGTCGGCCCCCGCGGTGTGGAAGAGACCGATGACGCCGGGCCAGTGCGGAGCGGCATTACGGAAGTCGTCGATCTGCACCCGGGCGTGTTTGACGAGCCGCACGGAAATGAGCGCCTGCAGGGAGGCTCCGAGGGCTGCGAGGTCGATGTTCGCCCGGTACCCGCGGATGTGGCCCAGCTGCTGCAGCCGGCGCAACCGGAGCGACACGGTTGACTCGGCGACACCGATCTCGGCAGCCAGTGCGGCGCCGGAGGCTCGCGCGTTGACCGAGAGGGCCTTCAGCAATGCCCGGTCGACCCTGTCGATTTCGGCTTTCTTCGGTTCCATCAGTCACACTCTTTCGTCCCTAAGAGCTTATGCGACGAATCATTCCTTGACGCAAGGGTCTGCGCCTGGACCGGGTAACGATCGAGGATCGATCGCGCGAGGCGGTGGCTTCAGCTGCGGCCGAGGCGGCGACGCAGCAAGTCGATCCGGTTCTGCAGCTGGGTCACGCTCGCCTGGGCAACTGCGGGTCCCCCGCAGACCCGCCGTAGTTCGGCGTGTACGATCCCGTGCGGCTCATTCGCGAGTTTCGACCACATGCCCACGAGACTCGCGAGCAAGGTCCGCTGTTCCTTGAGGGTGCGGTAAAGCGGCGGCGGTTCCTCGGGGGCGATCTCGCCCGTGACCGGGTTCTTTCGCCGGTCGGTCGACCGTTTGGCCTGGCGGGACTGCCGTTGCCGGAGCAGCTCAGAAACCTGTTCCGGCTCGAGGAGTCCGGGGATGCCGATGAAGTCGAATTCCTCGTCCGTTCCCGGTTCGGCGAGTTGGCCGAACTCGTCGCCGTCGAACATGACCATGTCGAAGGTCGCCTGGGAGTCGATCGCCTGCCAGGTGAACTCGTCCTCGCCGAGTCCGTCCGACCCCTTCTCGTCCCGGTTCGCCGCGGCGACCATCGCGTCTTCGGGGTTGTACATCCCGTCGTCGCCGTCGTCCCTGTTGCTCCGGTCGAGCGCGTGGTCGCGTTCGAGTTCGAGGGCGTTGGCGAGGCTCAGCAGGCTCGGCACGTTGGGCAGGAAGATCGAGGCCGTCTCGCCGCGCCGTCTGGCGCGCACGAAGCGGCCGATGGCCTGCGCGAAGAACAGGGGTGTCGATGCGCTCGTCGCGTAGACGCCGACGGCGAGCCGGGGAACGTCGACACCCTCTGACACCATCCGGACGGCGACCATCCAACGCCGGGTGTTCTTCGAGAACTCGTCGATCCGGTCGCTCGACTCCTTCTCGTCAGAAAGCACGACGGTCACCGGTTCCCCGGAGATCTCCTCGAGGATGGTGGCATACGCGCGTGCGGCTGACTGGTCCGTTGCGATGACGAGGCCGCCGGCGTCCGGGATGCCGTGCCGGACCTGGGTGAGGCGCGAGTCAGCGGCGCGCAGCACGGCGGGGATCCACTGCCCGGTCGGCTCGAGCGCCGTACGCCAGGCCTGGCTCGTGATGTCCTTGGTGTTGCCCTCGCCGAGTTTGGCTTCCATCTCGTCGCCGGCACGCGTGCGCCACTTCATGTGCCCGGCGTAGACCATGAACATGACCGGGCGCACGACGCCGTCGGCAAGGGCGCGACCGTAGCCGTAGTTGTAGTCACTCTGCGAGAGACGGATGCCGTGCTCGTCCGGCAGGTAGCTGACGAAGGGGATGGGCGAGGTGTCTGACCGGAACGGGGTCCCGGTCAGGGAGAGGCGGCGGGTCGCCGGTTCGAAGGCCTCCCGGATCGCATCGCCCCAGCTGAGGGCGTCGCCCCCGTGGTGCACCTCGTCGAGGATGACGAGGGTGCGGCTGGACTGGGTGAGCTCGCGGTGCAGGGCGGCCCGGCTGGCGACCTGAGCGTACGTGACGGCGACACCGTGGAAGTGGTTGCCGTAACGCCCGTCCGCGTTCTTGAACGAGGGGTCGAGGCGGATGCCCGCGCGAGCGGCGGCATCCGCCCACTGGCGCTTGAGGTGTTCGGTCGGGGCTACGACGGTGATGCGGTCGATCAGGTGCCGCGCACGAAGCTCGGAGGCGAGCCGCAGTGCGAACGTGGTCTTGCCTGCTCCCGGTGTCGCGGCGGCGAGGAAGTCACGGGGCTGGTGCACGAAATAGGCGGCCAAGGCCTCTTCCTGCCAGGCGCGCAGCTTGGTCGCGGTACCCCAGGCGGCCCGGCCGGGGAACGACGGGGACAGGTGTTCGGCTGCACTCGTTCCCTGGTTCGGTTCGAACGCTGCTGAGGTAGTCACTTCAATAGAACCTAGCAAGGTGCGCAGACAGTTTCGTGCAAACGAGGAGAATGGACTGATGACAACGCCATTGCATCCCTGGTCGCGGTACGTAGCCGTCGGCGATTCCTTCACGGAGGGTGTCGGGGATCCCGAGCCCGCGTGCCCGGGAGGATTCCGCGGCTGGTCAGACCGCGTCGCCGAGGTACTCAGCCAGGGCTCGACGGACTTCGCGTATGCGAATCTCGCCGTGCGCGGCAAACTGATCCGGCAGGTCATGGACGAGCAGCTGGAGCAGGCCCTCGACGTGCATCCGGACCTGATCACCTTCTCGGCAGGCGGCAACGACGTGATCCGACCGGGGTCAGACCCCGACGAGATCGCCGCCCGGTGCGATGAGGCCGTGCGCCTGCTCAGCCGCGACGGAGCCACGATCGTGCTGTTCACGGGCGCCGATGTCGGGTTCGCCCCGGTCTTCCGCGGGATCCGCGGCAAGATCGCGATCTACAACGAGAACATCCGTGCCGTCGCTGCGCGCTACGACTGCGTCGTCGCCGACCTGTGGGCCCTCACCGAGATCCAGGACGCACGGATGTGGGCGCCCGACCGGCTGCACCTGAACGCCCTCGGACATCACACCGTCGCCCGGATGGTGCTTGACGTGCTCAACGTGCCCAACAGTCTCGAACCCTCCGAGCCCGAGCCGTTGCCCGCGCAGACCTGGCGCCAGGCGCGCAGCGAGGACATGGTCTGGGCGCGGGAGTATCTCGTGCCGTGGGTGCTGCGCCGCATCAGGCACCAGTCGTCCGGGGACCACGTGCTGCCCAAACGCCCGGAGGCCGGGCCGTTCCGCCAGGCCGTCAAGTAGCCCAGCTCTTCACACAGCGCAGAGGCGTCAGCGGGACGCGAGCAGTTCGCCAGGGTGCGTGAAGCGCCAGCCGGGTCCGGGATCGCTGAGTGTGCCGTCCAGCACCAGGGGCACACTGAACTTCTGGGTGCCGACCACGAAGTCGAGAGACCCGACGGCGTCTCCGTCCGAGCCGACCCCGACCGAACGGGCCGTTGCGACGCCCGTGACGGCCGTGTCAGACCAGACGAGGGCGGATGCCTTCTCGGCGGCCACGACCGAACCGTTCTGCCCCCAGACGCTCGCGTACGCTCCATAGGACGCACCGGCTTCGGTCAGGGTGACCTCACGGAAGCCGGGTTTGACGCTCTCGATGAGCCGCCCGATGTCGGCGTCGAGGGTGTCGTGGGTGGTCCCGCCGAGCAGGACCCCGACGAGGGTCACGGTCGTGTCTCCGACGGTGAAGTCCGCGGAGAAGAGCAGGCACGCGCCGGCTTCGTCCGTCGTCCCGGTCTTGATGCCGTCGACACCGTGCTCGCCGAGCATCTCGTTGGTGTTGGTCACCGTCCCGATCGTCGGCAGCGTGGCCGTCTTCTCCGAGACGATCGAGGCGAGCGCCGGGTTCTTCAGCACGAGTTTGCCGATCTCGACGAGGTCGGCCGGCGTGCTGGCGCTCAGCGGCGAAATCCCGCTCGTGTCCGCGATCGTGGTCCCGGTCAGGCCATGGTCGGTGAGCCAGGCCCTGGCGACCTTCAGATACGCGTCGACAGAACCGAACGCCCAGTTCGCGAGGGTGATGCTGTAGTTGTTCGCGGAGGGCAGCAGCATGCCCTCGAGGGCCTGGCGCTGGCTCAGCACCATCCCGGACACGACGGGGGCGACCGAGCCGTCCTGGGCGAGCACGTCGTAGTAGATCTGCACATCGGCGTCGGTGAACTTCACGTCGGGACCGGCCTCGGTGGCCGCGAGCGGCTTCGCCTCGAGCAGCACGAGGGAGGTGACCATCTTGGTGATGCTCGCGATCGGCACGGCGGCCTGGCTGCCGTTGGAGCCGAGCACCCCGTCGTAGCCCACGGCGCCGATCGCGCCCTCCCCGATTCCCGGCCATTTCATTGCCGTCGCCGGCTGGGTGAGCGCGGCAGGCTGCGTGAGCGTCGCCGCCGACGCTGGAAGTGCTGCGGCACTCGTTGTCGCGAAGTAGCCCCCGAGGAGGATCACGACGAGCAGGCCCCCGAGGACCGCGAATCGGCGACGCAGGATGGTGGAACGACTCGCGGAAGGCATCCGCTCACTTTACCGATCCACGGATAGGGAAACGCTGGACACCGCGGCGCGGCGCAGTCCCGGTCAGCGCAGCGCGTACAGTGCGACCGCGCTCGCGGATGCGACGTTGAGCGAGTCGACGCCGTGCAGCATCGGGATCGTGACGACCGTGTCCGCGACAGAGAGCGCCTGCCTGCTGAGCCCGTCGCCCTCGGCGCCGAGCACGATCGCGAGCCGCTCCGGCGGGTCGATCGCGAAGTCGTCGAGGCTCACCGCGTTGTCCGCGAGGGCGAGTGCTGCGAGGTGGAAGCCGGCTTCGTGCAGCAGAGGAACGGCTTCGTCCCACTCGGGGAGCCGGGTCCAGGGCACCTGAAGCACCGTGCCCATGCTCACGCGCACGCTGCGCCGGTAGAGCGGGTCGGCGCAGCGCGGGGTGATCAGAACGGCGTCGGCGCCGAGTCCGGCGACCGAGCGGAAGATAGCGCCGACGTTGGTGTGGTCGACGATGTCCTCGAGGATCACGATCCGGCGGGCGCCCCTGACCAGATCGGACACCGGCGCGAGCACGGGTCGGTGCATCGCGGCGAGTGCCCCCCTGTGCAGGTTGTACCCGGTCAGTTCTTCGAGCACGGATGCCGCGCCGACGTAGATCGGCACGTCCGGCCAGTCGGCGAGCAGTTCGAGGGCGTCGGGCAGCCACTGCTCCTGCAGGAGCACCGAGCGGGGGCGATGTCCGGCCTCGAGGGCGCGCGCGATGACCTTGGTCGACTCGGCGATGTACAGGCCGCCCGCCGGTTCGGACTTCCGCCGGAGTGCGACATCCGTGAGCTGGGAGTAGTCGGCAAGACCGGGAAGGTCGAGGGAGTCGATGGGGATGATCTGCACGGTGATTTGCCTTTCGAAGGAGAACACGTCCAGACTGCCAGTTGTCTCACCCGGTCACGTACTCGAGGTCACGTACCCGTGTTCTGTAACAAGGACGAAAACTGGCCAGCTTAGACTCGGAGTGGACAGGACGGAGCGTTATGACCACCGAGACGATTCCCGTCGCGGGCGAGGTTTCGGCCGACACCCTTGACACGGTCGCCGAACTCCTGCGCGGAAAGCGTGCTGCGGTGCTGACCGGCGCCGGGCTCAGCACGGATTCGGGCATCCCCGACTATCGGGGGAAGGGCGCGCCGGTCCGCACCCCGATGAACTATCAGACCTTCATCGACGACCCCAGGGCCCGGGTCAGGTACTGGGCGGGCAGCCACCTCGGCTGGCGTCGGTTCCGCGCAGCTGAGCCGAACCTCGGGCACCGTTCGCTCGTCGCCCTCGAGGCCCATGGTGTCATCTCCGGCGTGATCACCCAGAACGTCGACGGGCTGCACACCAGGGCCGGTTCCCGCCACGTCGTCGACCTGCATGGCTCGATGGATCTCGTCGTCTGCCTCGGCTGCGGCCAGGCCTTCGACAGGGAGAGCATCGCGGCCCGCCTCGAAGCCGACAACCCGTCCCTGCGGCGGCCGGACTCCGCCCGTCTCGCACCGGACGGTGACGCCGACGTCACCGACCTCACGGGCTTCGTCATCCCCGCGTGCACGGTCTGCGGCGGGATGCTCAAACCCAACGTGGTCTTCTTCGGCGAGCTCGTGCCGACGGTCAAGTTCGTCGAGGCCACCGCCCTCGTCGCCGGGGCCCAGGCGCTCATCGTCGCCGGATCGTCTCTCGCGGTGAATTCGGGCATCCGACTGCTCGAACAGGCCCGCCGGCGCAAACTGCCGATTATCGTCATCAATCGGGGCGTGACCAAGGGAGACGCGCGCGCACTGGTTAAGCTGGAAGCCGGCACCTCCGAGGTGCTGGCCGGGCTCGCCGAACGCCTCACGGGGTAGAGGAGGTCCTGGTCGCCAGACGGGACAGCGCCAGACAGGACAGCGCAGACAGGGGCCACGCGAGACCATGCACCGGTTGCAGACCAGGCTTTCGATCGTCCGACACGGCCAGACCGACTGGAACCTCGCCACCCGGATCCAGGGCCGCACCGACATCCCGCTGAACTCGACGGGACGGGCCCAGGCCGCCGAGACCGGCCTGCGGCTCCTCAAGCGCAGCCGCGCGGGGTTGGCGCCCAGCCTCGACGGCGGCCTGACCGAGAGCTCCGCCGCCTGGGAGAAGATCGTCTCGAGCCCGCTCGACCGGGCCGCGGAAACCGCCCGCATCATCGCGGGGGAACTCGGCCTGCCGCGGCCGGAGATCATCGACGACCTCACCGAGCGTCACCACGGCCACATCGAGGGCCTCACGTTCGCAGAACGGCAGCGCCAGTTCCCGAACGGGATGCCGGTGCCCGGCCTCGAGTCGCGCCAACAGGTCCTCGACAGGGTGCTTCCGGCCCTCGGCCGCGTGGCCGAGGAGTTCCCGGGTGACGCGGTACTCGTGGTCTGCCACGGCGGCGTGATCGGAACCCTGATCCGCTACCTGACCGCCGGCGTGCGCCCGCACCCCGACGAGATCATCGCCAACGGATCCGTCCACGACTTCCTCTGGACCGACGGCCGGCTCGAGCTCGAGCACTTCGACGCGACGATCCGCGGTTTAGCGGAGAACACGCACTACTCGGGCTGAGCGGTCTCCCGGATCGCGCGGAGCAGGATCTGCGCGGAGTCCGCCCAGTTGTACCGGGCGGCCTGGTCGATGGCGAGCCCTGAGCGCTTCGCCCACTCCCCCGGTTCGTCGAGCTGGTGCACGGCAGCCGCGAGCCCCCCGGCGTCGCGCGGTTCGAAGTAGAGCGCGGCCTCACCGCCGATCTCCCGGAAGATCGGAATGTCGCTCACGACGACCGGGATCCCGAGGCTCATCGCTTCGACGAGGGGGATCCCGAAGCCCTCGTCGAGGGACGCGGTCACCAGGGCCGTCGCCGAATCGAGCAGGGACACGTACTCCGCGTCGGAGACGCCGTCGTGGAAAACGATCCGCGCTCCGGGGGCGAGCCCCTGCAGGCGGGCCTTCTCCGTGTCACCGATCCGGCTGAGCAGGTGCAGGTCATGGCCGGGAAGGTCAGCGAGGGCGCGCACGAGCGTGTCGACGTTCTTGTACGGCATGAACGAGCCCATGTAGACGAGGCTGCCCGTTGCCGGCCCGGTGCGACGCACGCCCGTCCCTGCGCCTGCCGCCTCGCCGAGGGCACCGGCGGCGTTGGGGACGACCGTGATGGGCTTGCGGGTGAGGCGGTGCTTCAGCATGAGTGCCCGTGTCGTCTCGGAGACCGTGACGACGCCGTCAGCGCGGTTCAGCAGCATCCGCTGGGGCCACCAGGACAGGTGGTAGAACCGCCAGAGCAGCCGGATGAAGGCGGGCAGGTCGCGCGGGGGTGTGCGGTTGCGATAGTAGATCAGGTCGTGGACGGTGAGCAGCAGTCTGTAGTTGCGGCCCCACGAACCCATGGTCTGCATCGGGCTGAAGACGACGTCGGGGTGCAGCCGGTTGACGCGGAGGGCGACGAGGGGCTCGCGGATGCTCGTGGGCGCGTTCACGAGCTGCCACGGGAGCGCGGGGAGCATCGCGAGTTGCCTGTGGTCGCTGATGAGCATCGTCACGGCGTGCAGCCGGCTCAGCTCGGTGACGAGTTCGGAGGTGTAGCGGCTGATGCCGTCGTGCCGGTCGAACCGGGTGTAGCGGCAGTCGAAAACGATCCTCATGCTGTCAACTCGATCCTGCTGGGGCCGATCATGCCGGGGCCGATCATGCCGACGCCGCCTCGTCGAGGAAGCGGCGCAGCTGTTCTGCCGCTTCGGCGGGAACTTCGTAGTGGATGAGGTGCCCGACGTTGGGGATGACATAGAGACGGGCGTCCGGGAACAGCGCGCGCAGCCGGTACTGGGCCTCGACGGGGGTGATGTCGTCCTTGTCCGCCGCGATCAGCAGGGTGCGTTGCGGAATGCGCGCGGCGAATTCACTCACGTCGCTTCCGACGGACGCGCGGAAGGCTTCGAGCACGACCCGGCGATCGGAGAAGGCGGAGAAATACCGGTCGTGCTGGTTGTGGATCCAGCGGCGCAGGGCGGGGTCACGGGTCTTGGCCATCGCGATGCTCATCACCCGCACGATGACGCGGTTGCGGAGCAGGGCGAAGCCGAGCCGCTCCGGTAGGGCGGCCGCTGACCAGTAGTAGAACACCGCGAGGCGGGTGAGGATTCCGCGGGGACCGGACAGGGCCGGCGCCGCGATCGGGTTGACGAGCACGACGACATCCGCGGGCAGTCCGCCCGCGACGGCGGAGGCCACGATGATCGAGCCGAACGAGTGCCCGAGGATCACGGTGCGCCCGGTCGGGGCGACCGCCGAGACGAAGCCCCTGAGCCACTCCGAGTAGCCGGGCACGTCGTGTCCCAGGGTCGTGAGCGCCGCCGATTCGCCGAAGCCTGGCAGGTCTGGCGAGAGGATGCGATACCCCGCGAGCTGGGCGACGACGGGCTCGAGGCCGTGGTGGTCGCCGCGGAAGCCGTGCACCATCACGATCGTCGTCGTCGCTGCGGGATCCCCGTACTCCCAGTAGCGGGTGTCGGTCCCGAGCACCGGGACGGTGTGGACGCTCACCGGGATCCGGGCGAGCTGGGCGTCGTATGGCGAAGGAACAATCATCCCCTCCAGTTTACGCAGGACGCGCGCGACGGAGCGGCGTCGACGCCCGGGGATGTCGGCGGTCGGCCCTAGGCTGGCCCCATGAGCAACTGGAGTGACACCCTCGCCGTCTTCGACCTCGAAACGACCGGAATCGACGTGGAGACGAGTCGCATCGTCTCGGCGACGGTGGCCGTGATCGATGTCTCAGGGGCCGTCGTCGAGCGCATCGACTGGCTGCTCGACCCCGGCATCGAGATCCCCGAGCAGGCGACCAACGTGCACGGCATCACGACGGCCCAGGCCGTTGCGAACGGGCGCGCCGCCGGCGAAGGTGTCACCGAGATCGTCGCGACCATCCGGGAACTGCTCAGCAGGGGCCTTCCGATCGTGGCATACAACGCGCCGTACGACCTCTCCCTGCTCAACCGGGAGGCCATCCGCTACGGGGTCGCACCACTCGTGTCGCCCTCCCCCGTCGTCGACCCGCTGGTCATCGACAAGCAGGTGGACCGCTACCGCAAGGGCAAGCGCACCCTCGAGGTCACGAGCGCCTACTACGGGGTGTCCCTCGACGACGCCCATGACGCCGGTGCGGACGCGATCGCCGCGGGCAGGGTCGCCCAGGCCATCGCGAAGGCCCACGTCGCCGTGCTGCCGGGCACGGTCGCCGAACTGCACGAGCTGCAGGTGCAGTGGTCCATGCAGCAGGCCGAGCGCTTCCAGGACTACATGCGCCGCGAACGCGACCCGAAGTTCGTCGCGAGCGGCGCGTGGCCCGAGCGGTAACGCGAGCAGCACCGCAGGCATCCGCGCGGGGTACGGAACGCGGGGTACAGAAAAGGCGAGCAGCCGTGGCTGCTCGCCTTTCGTGTATCGCGCTCGAGTGCGTCGGTCTTATTTGCCGAAGCCCTTGTAGCGGGAGTTGAACTTCTCCACGCGTCCGGCGGAGTCCATGATGCGCTGCTTGCCTGTGTAGAACGGGTGCGACTCAGAGGAGATTTCCACGTCGATGACGGGGTAGGTGGATCCGTCTTCCCACTCGATCGTCTTGGCGCTCGAGACCGTCGAACGAGTCAGGAAGGTCGCACCCGACGCGAGGTCGCGGAAGACCACGGGGGCATATGTGGGGTGGATGTCAGACTTCATGAAAACTTCCTTATATGAGTTGCGCCGGTCCGGACCGGATGGCCCGGGGAACGGCGGCAGGAAAAAGTTACACGGCCCGAGGACCGACTGTCGAGTCTAGCAGAAGCGAACGTCAGGCCGCACGGGCCGTGAAGCGACCGGCGTCCTCGCTCAGGCCGATCGGCAGGCCGAACGTTTCGGTGAGGGTGTCCGCCGTCAGAGACTCCGCGAAGGGGCCGGCCGAAACGACGCGTCCACCAGAGAGAAGCAGGGCGTGGGTGAAGCCGAGGGGGATCTCTTCGACGTGATGGGTGACCATGATGATGGCCGGTGAACTCTGCTCGAGGGCATAACCGCCGAGCAGGCGCAGGAGTTCTTCGCGGGCGCCGAGGTCGAGGCTCGCCGCCGGTTCGTCGAGCAGGAGCAGTTCGGGGTCGGTCATGATCGATCTGGCGATCTGCACTCGCTTCTGTTCACCGTCGCTCAGGGTTCCGAAGGTGCGATCGGCGAGGTGGTCGAGGCGCCATTCCTGGAGGACACGCTGGGCGCGGCGCTCGTCGATGGCCTCATATTCCTCGGTCCAGCGACCGGTCACCGAATACGCGGCGGTCATGACGACGTCGATCACCTTTTCACCCGCCGGAACCTTCCGGGCGAGCGCGGTCGACGCGAAGCCGATGCGCGGACGCAGCTCGAACAGGTCGGTGCCGCCGATCGGCTCCTCGAGCACCTCGGCTGTGCCCCGGGTGGGGTGCAGCATCGCGGCGGCGATCTGGAGGAGCGTGGTCTTTCCAGCGCCGTTCGGGCCGAGGATCACCCAGCGCTGATCGTCATCAACACTCCAGTTCACTGAGTCGAGGATGGTTGTGCCAGCCCGGACGACGGAGACGTCGGTGAATTGAAGAACGTTGACCATGCATCCATGTTATCTGCCGTCGCCGAGGCGTCGGCACGCCGGGCGGGGCTCAGAGCAACCCGGCGTAGATCTCCCGGGTGCTCGTGGCGATCTGGCTCCAGCTGAACTTTTCCTCTGCCCTGATCCGGCCGGCCCTGCCCATTTCCGCGGCACGATCGGGGTCTGAGACGACCTCCAGGAGGGTGCGGGCGAGGTCGGCGACGAAACGGTCAGGGTCGATCGGCGTGCCGGTGCCATCACTGACCTGGTCGATGGGCACGAGTCGTCCGGTGACCCCGTCGTCGACGACCTCGGGGATGCCGCCGGTCGCCGAACCGACAACCGGGAGGCCGCACGCCATCGCCTCGAGGTTCACGATGCCGAGAGGCTCGTAGACCGAGGGACAGACGAAGACGGTGCCGGCCGTCAGGACGGCGGAGAGGTCGTGCTGGGACAGGTGTTCCGGAATCCACACGACCCCGGTGCGCTCGGCCTGGAGCGCCCTGACTCCAGCGGTCACCTCGGCCATGATTTCTGCGGTGTCCGGTGCCCCGGCGCAGAGCACGAGCTGGACCTCAGGCGGGAGAGACGCTGCGGCACGGAGAAGATACGGGAGTCCCTTCTGCCGGGTGATCCGTCCGACGAACACGACAGAGGGTCGGGTCGGGTCGATGCCGAGCGAACGGACGATGTCCTCGTCCGCGGTCGGCTTCCAGGCCTCGAGGTCGATGCCGTTGTAGACGACGTGCACCCGGGACTCGTCGAGTGCCGGATAGCTGCGGAGGATATCCGCCCGCATTCCCCCGCTGACGGCGATGACGGCATCCGCTGCCTCGAAGGCCGTGCGTTCGATCCAGCTCGAGACCCGGTAGCCTCCGCCGAGTTGTTCGGCCTTCCACGGCCGGAGCGGCTCCAGGCTGTGTGCAGTGACGACGTGCGGGACGCCGTGCAGGAGCTTGGCGAGGTGCCCTGCGCCGTTGGCGTACCAGGTGTGCGAGTGCACGATGTCGGTGCCCGCGGCGTCCTGGGCCATCAACAGGTCGACGCCGAGTGTCGACAGGGCGCCGTTCGCCGTCGCAAGCTCGGCTGGGACGCCGTATGCGAAGGTATTCGGTTCGTCGCGCGGCGAACCGAAGCAGCGCACCACGACGTCGATGTCGGTACGGAGGGCCTTGACGAGCTCAGCGACGTGCACGCCGGCCCCGCCGTAAACCTCTGGTGGATATTCCTTGGTCAACAGATCGACTCGCATGAAAGTAAAACTAGCGCAGCATCGCATCCGACACACCGTTTTCGGGTGGCCACAGGCCCCGGATGCCCTTACTGTAAAGACATGGCATCGAAGAAGATCTTTGGAATCGTACTCGCTGGTGGCGAGGGCAAACGACTGATGCCGTTGACGGAGGACCGCGCAAAGCCGGCCGTTCCGTTCGGCGGCAACTACCGGCTCATCGACTTCGCACTGTCCAACCTGATCAATTCCGGGTTGACCCAGATCGTCGTCCTGACGCAGTACAAGTCGCACAGCCTCGACCGTCACGTCTCCCAGACCTGGCACGTCTCCGGCGGCTTGTTCAACTCATACATCGCGTCCGTGCCCGCGCAGCAGCGCCTCGGCAAGCGCTGGTTCTCCGGCTCCGCGGACGCAATCCTGCAGAGCCTCAACCTGATCCACGACGAGAAGCCCGACATCGTCGTGGGGGGGGGGGGGGGGCGCCGCCGCGCCCCCGCGCGCGCGCCC
>NZ_JASJXJ010000094.1:0-15268 GCF_035018685.1 Cryobacterium sp. RTC2.1 | reverse complement strand
TCGGAGTGGCGCTCGGCGTCTTCGAGGGAGTGGGCGACGGGGTGCTCGACGTGCTCGACGTCGTGACGGGGGTGCTTCCGCTGTTCTGCTGGGAAACGAACGCGACAATGCCACCGATGAGAACAAGGGCCAGCAGTGCGATCAGGGCGATGAGAGGCCAGGTCCAGGGGCTGCGCTTCTTCTTCGCGGCCTCCTCGGCCGCTGCCGCTGACGCGCGCGTGACGGGCGGCAGCCCGGAGGGAAGCAGCGTGGTCGCCTGCGCGTTCGCGCCGGCACCGGGCATGAGCATGGTCGCCATGGTGGGGGTGACCCCGTTCATGACGGCAGGAACGGAAGCGGCCGCGAGGGCCACATCACCGCGGCGCAGGGCGGTCGCGGCCCTGGCGAGGTGGGCTGCGGATGCCGGGCGGTCCGCCGGGTTCTTCGCGAGGCAGGAGATGACGAGGTTGCGGACCGGCTCGGAGACGGTGTCGGGCAGGTCGGGGGCGATCTCGTTGATCTGCGCCATCGCGATGGCCACCTGGGACTCGCCCGTGAACGGGCGGCGTCCGGCGAGGCACTCATATGCAACGATGCCGAGCGAGTAGATGTCGGTCGTCGGCGACGCTGAGCGACCGCTGGCCTGTTCGGGCGAGAGGTACTGCACGGTGCCCATGACCTGACCGGTGGCGGTCAGTGGAACCTGGTCCGCGATGCGGGCGATGCCGAAGTCGGTGATCTTGACGCGGCCGTCGGGGGTGATCAGCAGGTTCCCGGGCTTGATGTCCCGGTGCACCAGTCCCGCGGCGTGCGCGGCGTGCAGGGCGGATGCCGTCTGCGCGACGATGTCGAGGACCTTGTCGGTCGGCAGGACGTGCTCGCGCTCGAGGATCGTCGACAGGGCTTCGCCGGGTACGAGTTCCATGACGAGGAACGCGCTTCCGTCTTCTTCGCCGTAGTCGAAGACATTGGCGATGCCTTCGTGGTTGACGAGAGCGGCGTGACGGGCCTCGGCGCGGAAGCGCTCGAGGAAGCCTGGGTCACCGAGGTACTCGTCTTTCAAGATCTTGATGGCGACGGTACGACCGATTACGAGGTCGACGGACTGCCAGACCTCGCCCATTCCGCCGATGGCGATCCGGGACTTCAGTTCGTAGCGTCCCCCGAAGGTGAGCCCTGCTGTGGGTCTCATTTGTTCAGCACCGCCTCTAGTACCTGCTTTGCAACGGGTGCGGCGAGCAAATTGCCGTACCCCTTCTGGCCAAGACCTCCGCCATCCTCGACGAGGACGGTGATCGCGTATTTTGGATCTTCTGCGGGAGCAAAACCGGTGAACCAGAGTGTGTATGGCTCGTCAGTTCCGTTCTCGGCCGTACCCGTTTTTCCCGCCACGTTGACCCCGTCTATTCTTGCATTGCTCGCCGCGCCATCCGCGACGTCGTTGACCATCATCTGGGTCATCGTGGCCGCGGTTGCGGCGCTGATCACCTGTTTCACCGTCTTCGGCGTAAAGCTTTCGAGAGGGCTGAGATTGGGGGCGATGATTTCCTCCACCAGGTTCGGCGCCATCTGGACTCCGCCGTTTGCGATCGTCGCCGACACCATCGCCATCTGCAGGGGCGTTGCGCGCACTTCGTACTGCCCGAATGCCGAAAGTGCGGTCTGCGCGTCGTCGAGGACCGTGGGGTACACGCTCGTCGCGACGTCGAGGGGAACCGAGTAGCTCGTGTTGAACCCGTACTTCTCGGCCATCTCCCGGATGGCCGTCGACCCGAGCTGCAGCCCGAGCTCTGCCATGGGGATGTTGCAGGACAGGCGCAGCGCGGTGGCGATCGTGACCGTGTCGCCGCTGCCGCAGGTGCCGCCACCGGAATTGATCACGATCGACGAGCTGCCCGGCAGCGTGAAGGTCGCCAGGTTCGGGAAGGCGCTGTCGGGGGTGAACTTGCCCGATTCGATGGCAGCGGATGCGACGACGAGCTTGAAGACGGAGCCGGGAGGGTTGAGGGCATCGATGGACCGGTTGATGAGGGGGTTGCCCGGGTCGTTCACGAGGCTCTGGTACGTGCCGGTGACGGCCTCGCTGTCGTGCACGGCGAGCAGGTTCGGGTCGTAGCTCGGCTTGGACACCATGGCCAGGATCCGGCCGGTCTTCGGCTCGGTGACGATGACGGCACCGGTGAGGTTCCCGAGGGCATCCCAGGCGGCCTGCTGGGCGACCGGGTCGATCGTGACCTCGACCGATGCGCCCTTGGAGACCTGGCCGGTGACGAGGGAGTTCATCTGGTCGAAGAACTGGGAGTCCGAGGTGCCGCTGAGCTCGCCGTTGAGCGCGTGCTCGAGCCCGGTGGCCGCACCATTGACGGGCAGGAACCCCGTGACAGGGGCGTAGAGCGCGGCCTTGCTGTACGTGCGCAGGTACTTGTAGTTGTCATCGGTCGGGACAGACTGTGCGATCGGGGTGCCCGCAACCAGGATGGCGCCGCGCTCGACCATGTAGCTGTCGTAGAGCGTGCGGGTATTGCGTGAGTCTGCGGACAGGCTTTCGGCCTGGAAGACCTGGATGATCGTCGTCGAGCTCAGCAGGGCGACGAACATCAGCATGACGACAATGCTGACGCGCTTGAGTTCGCGATTCATCAGACCACCAGCCTGGGTTGGTTGCGGATGGTGTCGGACAGGCGCAGCAGGAGCGCGACGATGATCCAGTTGGCGACGAGCGATGACCCGCCGGCCGCGAGGAAGGGTGTCGTGAGCCCCGTGAGCGGAATGACCCTGGTGACACCGCCGATCACGATGAAGCACTGGAGGACGACGACGAAGGAGAGCCCGACACCGAGGAGCTTGCCGAAGTCGTCGTGCCCGGCGAAGCCGATGCGGATGCCGCGGGCCACGAAGAGCAGGTACAGGGCCAGGATCGCGAACAGCCCGGCGAGGCCGAGTTCTTCGCCGAGGCTCGCGATGATGTAGTCGCTCTGCGGAACCGGGGTGATTTCGGGGCGTCCCTGGCCGAGGCCGGTGCCGAGAAGGCCGCCCTTGGCGAGCCCGAACAAGCCCTGGACGAGCTGGTAGCTCCCGCCGTCTGCGTTGTAGACGTCGGGGTTGAGCGCATCGAGCCAGTTCTGGAACCGGCCGTGCACGTAATCGAGGGTCTGGCTGGCGATGATCGCGCCGCCGATGAAGAGGGTCATGCCGAGCAGGACCCAGCTGAGCCGGCCGGTCGCGATGTAGAGCATGACGAGGAACAGCCCGAAGTAGAGCAGCGCTGTTCCGAGATCGCGCTGAAAGATGATGACCGACATCGAGAGGGCCCAGAGAACCAGGATCGGACCGAGGTCGCGCAGCCGCGGGAACTTCATCCAGAGCACCCGGCGGCCGACCATCGACAGGCTGTCCCGGTTGCGGACCAGATAGCCGGCGAAGAAGATCGCGAGGGCGATCTTTGCGATCTCACCGGGCTGGAAGGTTGCGAAGGAGCCGATTCCGATCCAGACCCTGGCACCGCTGACCTCGCGGCCGAGGCCGGGGACGAGCGGGAGGAGGAGCAGGACGACCGCGACGAACCCGGACACGTAGGTGTAGCGGAAGAGCACCCGGTGGTTGCGGATGACGAGCATCACCGTGATGGCGCAGGCGATCGCCAGGCCGCTCCACACGGTCTGGCGCACGGCGGCACTGTCCCAGCCGGCGTCTCCATTGGCGATGTCGATGCGGTAGATCATCGCAATTCCGATGCCGTTCAGGAGCGTGGCGATCGGCAGGATGAACGGGTCGGCGTCCCGCGCCACGAAGCGCAGGACGATGTGCAGGCAGAGCACGAGGCCGGACAACCCTGCGCCCAGCACGACGAGGGTCGTATCGATGTGCCCGAGCGCCCCGAGCTGGACGAGCACGACGGCCGAGGCGTTGATCCCGCACGCGACGATGAGCAGGAACAGTTCGACGTTCCGCATCTTCTGCGGCAGGTGCAGTCGCCGCGTGCTGCCGGGCTTGGACTTCGGAGCGCGCGTGGGGGCATCCGTTGCCCGTGCGTTACTCATTCTTCGCCTTCGTCAGGCGCTCGACCACGAGGCGGGCCTCATCGAGCGACGCTGCGCTGATGGTCTGCTCGACCTGCTGCCGGTCGTAGACGCGCAGGTCGGTGACCTGGAGCGGGGTCTCCTCGTAGACGGAGTGGAGGGAGATGGGCCCGAGGTCCTGTTGCACGCCGCGGAAGATCGCGACCGTGCTGCCCTCGACGCCGACGTAGTACCGCGTCTGGGTCCACTGGTAGCCGAGGATTCCGCCGCCGACGAGGGCGACGATGAGCAGGATGACGCCGGCGAGCCAGGTGGCCTTGCGGCGGCGGGCGCGGCGGGCATCCTCCTCGATGAGTTCGGTGAGGTAGTCCTGGGAATCGGGTTCGAAGTGGGTCTCGCGAACGGGGTGCAGGCGCAGGCTCGACATCCGCAGGGCACGGCTGCGTCCGGGTTCCTCGCCGAAGGCCAGCGGTGCGGATGCCGACCCGACGACGATGGGGGTGTCGATGCGTTGGTCCGGCGCGCCGATGTCGACGACGACGATCGTGACGTTGTCAGGGGCTCCGCCGTCGAGGCTCTCCTTGACGAGTCGGTCGGCGACGCCCTGCGGGTCGAGCTCGCTCGAGAGTGCGGCCGCGATGCTGGTGTTGGAGACGACGCCGCTCAGTCCGTCAGAGCAGATCAGCCAGCGGTCGCCGGCGAAGGTCGCGAGGATCGAGGTGTCGATCTCGGGGGCGGCCTCGACGTCCCCGAGCACGCGCATCAGGACCGAGCGGCGCGGGTGCACCATCGCCTCCTGCTCGGTGATGCGGCCGCTGTCAACGAGGCGCTGCACGAAGGTGTGGTCGATCGTGATCTGGGAGAGCTCGCCCTGGCGCAGGAGGTAGATGCGTGAGTCGCCGATGTGGGCGATCGCGACCTCGTCGTTGAGCACGATCAGGGCGCTGACGGTCGTGCCCATTCCGGTCAGCTCGGTGTGCTCGTAGACCGTCTCGGCGAGGAGGGAGTTCGCCGCGATGAGGGCGGCCTGGAGTGCGAATTCGGCGTCCTGCGGGCTCTGGTAGTCCCGGTCGGCCTCGATGATGCGCTTGGTCGCGATCGCGGAGGCGACGTCGCCTCCCGCGTGCCCGCCCATGCCGTCTGCGACGAGGAACAGGTGCTGGCCGGAGTAGCCGGAGTCCTGGTTGTTGGACCGGATCTTTCCAACGTGGGACGCGGCCGCGCTGTGACTGACTGTCGCCATGGACCTACCGCCGAAGCTCGAAGCTGGTCGCGCCGATCTTGACGGTGGTGTTCAAGGGGACAGGTGTCGGAACCGCGAGGCGTACGCCCGCGAGGAAGGTGCCGTTTGTCGAATCGAGATCCTGGATCATCCACTTGTCATTCCACAGCATCAGCCGGGCATGGTGGGTCGACGTGTAGTCGTCGCGAATGACGAGGCTTGAATCGGCGGAGCGACCGATCGTGACCGAATCCACGGTCAACGGGAATTCGGTGCCGGCCTTCGGGCCGGAGGTGATCACGAGCCTGGTCGCGTTCTGGGCGGTGGCCTTGTCGCCGGGGCCGAGGTCGTCCTTCGCGGCCTGCGCCGAGAACTGTTCCGTCGGTGCCGCAGCGGATGCCGCCGGCGGCTGGACGAAGGCGGGAGCGGCCTGCATCACCGGTGCCGCGACCGGTACGGCCGACGGGAATGCTGCGGCGAGTCCTGCGGACGCCACCGCGGGGGCGCCGTCCTTGGGCTGCTTGCGGACCCTCTGGCCGAAAAGGTCGCTGCGGAGGGCATAGACGATGCCGAAGATGAAGAGCCAGAGCACGAGAAGGAACCCGAGCCGCAGGACGAGCAGGGTCAGCTCGCTGACATTCATGCGGAGGGCCCCCAGAATCCGCCCATGTCGTGGCGCTCGTGCGGTGCGGCCGGCAGATCGGAGCGCTGGTCGGCAGCGGGAGCATCCGCGTGGGCCTGGGCGAGCACCCGGAAGACGATGCGGGTGCGGCCGATGGTGATGACCGAATCCGGTTCGAGGATCGCCTGCTTGACGGCGACACCGTTGAGCTGGGATCCATTCGTGGAGCCGAGGTCGCGCACCTGCGCACGGGCGCCGTCCCAGGTGATCTCGACGTGGCGGCGGGAGGTGCCGGTGTCGTCGATGGTGATGTCGGCATCCGTGCCGCGACCGATGACCGTGGTCGACTTGCGGAGCGGGTACCGCTTGCCGCCGACATCGACGACGGGCGTCCAGGTGACGCTGCCCTTGACGGTGGACGAGTCGATCTGGACCATGCCCTCGCTGAGGCCGCGGTCGTCGGAGAGGCTGATCGAGATGCCGCCGGCGAACTGGTAGCGCTGCTCGTTGCCGTGCTGCTGGACCAGGTCGGTGAGCTCGTCGATGAGTGCGGGTCCGAGGTTGGTCATGCGCTGGAAGTCGGTGTGGCTCATGCGGACGGTGAAGCGATTGGGCGCGAGGATGCGGTCGCGGGACACCACAGCTGCCTTGGTGTCCAGTTCGCGACGCAGCGCGGAGGTGATCTCCACCGGCTGTAGTCCCGACTTGAAGGTCTTGGCGAATGCGCCGTTTACGGCGCGCTCAAGGCCCTTTTCAAAGTTATCCAGAATGCCCACAGGTCTCCCGATCCGATCCTTTCGGCTATCAGCATGTTACTTGCCTCGCGTGTTAACTCGCCCGCCGGGCACATGGAACCGGAATTGTCATCCTACGGGAGGCGGCTATGGGCACGGAGGTGGGTCCGTTTCTGTCCGGCCAGGAGGCAGTCTCGCATGACTCGCGTCCGAGAGGGTCACGAGACGGCAAACGGGGCGGATGCTGCGCGCCCCTTCCCGCCTCGCCCGGCGGCTGGACGAATGGCATTCGCACCCCGATTAGTGCTAGCCTCTCTAAGTTCGCGCGAGTGGCGGAATTGGCAGACGCGCTGGCTTCAGGTGCCAGTGTTCGAAAGGACGTGGGGGTTCAAGTCCCCCCTCGCGCACAGTGGGTTGATTGCCAAATAGATTGAATCTATTTGCGAAACCCGGTCGGACAAGAAAGGCCCCCGAGAAATCGGGGGCCTTTCGTCGTTCCCGGCGCTTACGTTGCCTCTCGGTGAGGCCGACTCTGCTGGGACGCCTCTTCCGGCCACGAAAAAGCGCCCCAGCCGACTCGAAGAGGTGTTTTCGAGCGTGCGGGAGCGCCGTGCAGTGCGCGTGAGAGTGTCGGTGAAGCGGCGCCGGGCCTAGGTCTTGGCTGGCGACGTCTGGAAGTCGTCCCAAGCGGCGACGCGCTTGTTCTTGCGGTTCTTGCGCCTCTTCCGGAGTAAGAGTTTCCGTGCCTTGCGGTCGGAGCGTTCGTCGTCGGTCTCTGGCCGAAGCATGTCGTCGCGGAATTTCTGGAGTTTCCGGAGGTTGCCGGCGACGACGAGGATGCTCACGAGCAGGTATTGGGCGGTGGACCCGCGGACGCGTCGGCGGCTGGAGTCGCCGATGGCTTCGTGGGAGCTGTCTTTGAGGAACCCGTTGGCTCCTTCGATGGTGTTGCGGTCGTGGGAGTAGATTTCCTGCCACTCGTTGCTGCCGTACTGGTAGTGCTGGGCGAGCTTCGCGCCTGCGTCGAGTGGGACGCTCACCGAGGAGGCGTTTGTGCAGATTGTGTCGGGCTTGACGGGTGGGTTGTAGATGGTCGTCAGGGCGTCGTCGACCTTGGAACAGCCGTTCTCTACGAGTGGGCAGCTGACGGTGGCTCCGGGTCCGCGGGCGGGACACATCATCGGGACGCGCCCCTTGGCGTCGGGCTTCTCCTTGGGACGCAGCATGTATTGGCGGCGTTCAACGATGCGTTTTCGCCAAGTGTCGGCGTCGATGTCCTTCGCTCGGTAGAGGACGGTCGCGTTGACGAGGCCTTCGGGCATCGACGGGCAGTACAGTGCGCCTTCGACCTGGATGGCGCCGGCATAGCCGTCCTTGAGGCCCAGTTGGATGTCGAGGTAGTCGGTGACGACGGTGTAGCCGAGCATGCGGAGTGGGATCTGGAATTCTTTGGGTACAGCGGCGACATGGTACCCGCGGTCGCCGGTGGCGCGCCCGGCGGGGTGTCCGCGCTCGGCCACGCTTTCGAAGATGTGGCGTGCGGTGTGGATGAGTGCGGTGCCGGGGATGTTGAAGCCGATGCCCGCGACCAGGAGCGGATACCCGGGGAGGGTCTTGGGGTCGTGGTTGGTCTGGACGGCGATGGTCAGGTCCCAGCCGAACACGGACTTCACCGATTTGGTCGAGTCGTTGGTCTCCTTGTGGCTGCTGGTGCGGCGGTACCAGCCGGCGTCGGACTCGATGGCCACGTGGGTCTTGGACCGCGGCGCGCCGCGCTTCCCGTAGGCGGGGACGACAGTCGCGTCCACGCAGAGGTCGCCCTGCCACTGGTTGCGGGCCGCGTCGGGCACGAGCTGGAGGGTCGCTTCAATCAAGGCGTTGCACACCCAGTCCAGGCGCGCCTGCTTGACCTCGCTGTTCGCCTCGACACGGCGACGCAGCGTTTCTTCGTATTGTTCGGGAGTAGAGAACTTCCACTGCTTGCCGGGCTTCGGGTCGATAGCGTCCAGCGCTCGGTGCAGGGCACGCCAGAGCGGGAAGTACCAGCCCTCGCCGGTCTCCCTCTTGCCCCACAAGTCGAGGTGTCGTAGTGACTTCCCGCTCAACCGGTCGGAAGCGATGGTCGCCATCTCCTTGACGAACAGGGCGCTGTGCTCGGTGCTGAGAAGCAGGAACAGGATGAGCACCGTGCGGGTGCTGGCGACACTTCGCCGTCCGCCGGGCGCGGTCTTCACCCGGTCCTCCACCCTCCAGGCGTCAATCTGCTCGGCGACTTTGGAGTCGTCGACGAGCTTGCCGATGAACTAGACCTGGCTGTGAGAGATGCGGCTGGAGTTGCCGGTGAACCCGTGCTTGGGCAGGGTCCGTCGAAGCTGCTCCATGACTGTTGTAGACGCCGGCTGCGCGTCTGTCGTCGTCATGGTCGCGGCTCCCCGCGGAAGAGGACCTTCAGGTCGGAGGCCTCGGGTATCCTCACGAACGGCGCGAGCCGTTCGAACGTGCTGAACGTCTTGACGCCGAGCGCCTGGGCCAGGGCGACGATGGGCGTCCTGGCCTCGAGGTGACCCACAATCCACGTGGACCGCAGACGCTCCACGGTCGGGAACTCGCGGCCCTTCGCCGTTGAGTTCAAGAACTTCTTCACGTACGCGACGGCGTCGTTGGGGCGCTCGTCCTTCACGAAGAGGTAGTCCGAAACGAGCGGCCCGCGCAGTAGCCGCGTGACGTCGTCTTCCCAGTCAACCAGGCAGACGACCGTCCGCGGGCTTGCACCCGTCACGGTGACGATGACGCCGTCCGCGGTGGAGTCCACGTCCTCGACCTTGAGGTGCATGATCTCGGCTGTCGTCAAGGCGCAGCCCGCGGCGAGGGCGAGCAGCACCATCCAGTTATGACGGCGGAGCGCGGTCGACCGTGTGGCGGCCTGGCTCCGGAACCGAACCATCGCTGCCGGGGAATACGGGGCGAAGGGGTTCGGCCGTGGCTTCTTGCCGGCACCTCGGCGGACGGGGTCGAAGGAGTGGAGTTCGCCGGCGATGCGGAGGAGGCGGAGGCGTTCTGCCCGGGCGACGACGGGACTGAGGCCTGCCATCTGGCGTGCGGTGAACGTCTCGATGTGTCGTCCGCTGAAGACGATGTTGCGCTCGAGCGGGAGGCAGGCCGTCTCCGTCGTCCAGACGGCGAGCCGGGACACAACGGTCAGGGCTTTGCTGGCTTCGGCGCAATTTGTCGGCGCGAAGTCTGCAACGGCGGACCGGGTGAAGTCCGCGACGTCGTCCCAGAGTCGGTTGGGAATCATCGGAGTGAAGTTCTGTATGGTTTGGGCGACATTCGCGTCCAATTGCAGATTACTATATGCGTTATGACTATCGTCGACAAGGGTCAAGGCCTCGGGTGTCATCGGGCACCCCGCGTTCCGTGCTCTACGCTCGTCCTATGTCCAGGCCCGCCCGACCCATTCCGCACGACCTCACGGACAACTGGCCCGAAATGTCCTCGGTAGATCCCGTCGGGGAGGTCGCCCGGCAGTTCGCTCTGAACGTGAAGGCCGCCATCGGAGACCGAAGCATCCGCGGGGCGGCCCGCGACGTGGGCGTGGACCCCTCGACGATGATGTCCGTGCTCAACGGCCGCTCCTGGCCCGACCTCGCCACAATAGCCAAGCTTGAAATGGGCTTCGGCGTCGACCTCTGGCCCGGCCGGCTCGACAAGTAGCGGGCGAGTCGCCGATGGGGACCACGGGTTTGAAGAAAGGCGACGGGCGGCTATCGATTGGGGCTGTGAATAGAGTTCCATTGCCCGTATCTATGCGCGCGTACGAGCGGAGGTGTGGATCTCTAAGGAAGCGGCTGGTCAGATACTATTTATTCGCGACTAGAGAGATCTTCTGGCCTGAGCCAGCCGAGAGACCCCGCCATGCGGGCAGGTCCGGCACGTCGCACGACCACCCGGCCTCTGTCGTGGCTGAGCACCGCGCATATCCTGGGCATGACATATCCCACCTGTGGCCGATGCTGCTTCCTCAGCAAACGTAAGCAACGGCGTGTATCCCGAGCGCCCGACGCAAGCAGCCGGAGAGTCCCCGAATTTGAAAATGGAACCCCGCGCTATGCTTCGACCATGTCGACACGCTTCATTTCTCCAACTGCAATTGAGAATTTGGCTGCGCGCATGCGGGACGAGGCCGGACTCCTCGGCGAATCTTCGTCGAGAGTCGATATCCGGCGAATGGCAGTGTTCTTCGGCTGTGAGGTACAGGACGTTGAGTTTTCTCCGGATACTGTATCGGCACGCGTGAAGCGTCACGATGATTCTGCCCGCTTCCAGTACCTGATTCAGATCAATGCTTCGGACGCCAAACCCAGGCGCCGTTTTTCGATTGCACATGAGCTCGCCCATGTCGCACTGCACGATGACCAACGCGGTGGAACTTTCGATTTCGTTGAGGATCGAAAGCCGCTTGCTGACTATAGGGATCCCAACGACCTGTATAAGGAAGTCCAGGCCAACATGCTGGCTGCGGCCCTCTTGATGCCTCGCAAAGACGTTGAGCGTGTTTGGGAAGACGTGGACGACATCGACGACCTTGCGAACGCGTTCGCTGTGTCGCGCGATTCGGCCTACTTCCGACTGAACAACCTCGGTCTTCTCGTAAATGGATGAGGTGGCGGAAGCCGAGCTACCTTCTTCTCGGCTTGCCTCTCTGGTTGAGGGCACGATTGCAGAATCGGCCGATGAGAAGTCAAGGCCTGTTTCTATCCTTGGTGCCGTTCCAGTTGTTCGTGTATCGCACGAAAAGGAAGAACGGAAGATAGCTGGTGTGCCTGAAGGATTGAGCTACTTTCTCATAGTTCATCCAATGACCACGTTCTTCGGGGTTCTCGCTGAGAAGGAATTCGGGCATCTCAAGGCCCCTAGCTTTCACTCGAAGAGGGAGAAGTCCAAGGGCCTCTACTGGACATGTGTTGTGTTCGACTTTGTGTGGATGACGACAGCGATATTGCTCATCTTCACGGTCCTGAGCCGCATTGTCTGGAAAAGCTTCTTCTCCTGAGCGCATTTGGGCTGTGGCCAATCGACGGGGCGTTTTCAGTGCTCAGCGAGCCAGCTCAGGGCCCCGAAAGGGGCCTCCCGTTGGACGACGTTACACAGGTTCGGGAGTATGCCCGATAGCCGTGACACGAGCAATTGCCCAGCGCCAGCTCGCAGACATCGTCGACAGAACGAGGCCTCGCTTAGAAATCGTCCTCATCTGCGAGACGAACAGTGAACCAATCGAGGTCCTTGGGGAACAAGAGCAGTCGGCCAGAAGTTCTTGCCTGGCGCATAGGGCCGTAGTAAAGGAACGCCGCTCCTTGTAGGTCTTCGGCGTCGTCGATGCCCTTACTCTCCATCAGTTCGGCGAGGAATTTGGACTCCAGCTTCAGCGAAGGAGCACCTCGCCAACCCAGGTTGAACCAAGCACCCGTTTCGTCTTCGTGTACATACCGGATTGTGCCCCAATAGAGACGGCGCTGCCCATTGTGTTGCACATCAGCGTCAATTGCTGCGATGCAGAGTTCCGCGATACTCATTCGCCTATCGTCCGGGAGCACAATGATCGCGGGGTTGACGGCGAAGTCCGGCTCTCGAACTAGCCGACGCAAGAGGGTTGACAGGCCGAGGTTGCTGCGAGCGATACGGGAACCTCCAGGGCCCGCATACTGACGCGCTTTCCCTTCATGCGGCTGGCCGCCTGGCGTGTGCGTCACATGTGGGACTGCTCGATTCAGCGCTGGCTGAAGAAGTAACTCGTCGCCGCGGTTGTATGCCGGCTCATCCGTGGGAAGGTGACCGCTTCCTCGGTCATCCGTTAGCGCAGCTGCCAATTCGCAGTCATCGCCGTGGGGCCTGGCGCCGAAACACGCCGCACGACCGTTTCGCGCACGCCGGATGAAGTAAGCCGCCTTAGAACAGGATGTGCAAGAGAGGGAGTCCCGAAAGCTCGCCCTTTCGCCCGAGGAAAGGTCGGCGTAGTCGGATGCTAAAACGACTGAGCCGGTGGCTCCGCAGAAGGCTTCATACATGGCGTAACGATACCGCGCACGTGCGCCACGAACTCCGCAACCCCCACAGCCACCTCGACGGGGAGTAGTTGACCGTCGATTCGGTGGGTGGACAGGTCGGCTGAGTCGAACCAGAACTCATCGAACGGCAGCGCGGCAGAGAACATCATCCGCGTCCGCAGACCGTTGGCCCTGTCATAACATTCGTCGATGACAGGGAACAGCGTTATTTCCCAGATTCGTGACTGCGCGCCGCAACGGCGCAATCGAACTTCACACAGGTCTTCAGAATTGCTCATGACCTTCCTATGCGCAGTCGTTCTAAGCCTGGCCAGGCCGCCCTCAGCACTGCTGACTCTGCATTAGTCTGAGTCTTCCGCCTTGTCGCCGAGGGTGTAGGAGACGCTGATGGTGATGCCGAGTGTGTTCATGGTGCGAAATAGCCGGGTGACGTAGAGGTTGGGCTTCCCGTTCTCGAGCCCTTGGAGGTAGTTGCGGGAGAATGCGAGCTTGTAGGCCAAGTCCTCCTGGCGTATGCCCCGGGATGCGCGGACCGCCTTGATGACCGCACCGAGGTCCCGAAATCGCTTGACGGTCACCGTGTACATGCTGCTGTCTCTCCCCGTGTCGGTTTCGCCGGCTACTCAGCCCAATGCAAGCTTATTCGTGCACACCTGCATGCCCGGATATGCGTGCACTGTAGCTTCACGCGTCCCGCAGCCTCGCCCGAACCTCACCCGCATCACGCTCGCGCACGAACCTCACGTACCGGGTGAGCGCCTCCAGGGACTCGATGCCGGCGGCGCGCATCAGCGGGACGACCGGTGTGGCCGCTTCCAGGTGCCGGACTATCCAGGTTGCGCGCAGTCGCTGCGACTGGGGTTTGACTCCGACGACCTGGCTGCGGTCGATGAAATTGGCGATGAGGTTCGGGTAATACGCGCCGTGGTTCTCGCGGAAGGCGAACCGCTCTGGTGCGAGGGCGCGGGTCCGGTCGACCAAGACCTGCTCCCAGTCGCGCAGAACGGGCACAGTACGTGGGCGCTCACCGTTGATTTCCAGGAGCACGCCGCCCTGGTCAACCACGATGTCGCGCACGCGGAGCTGGCCGATTTCGGATGCGGCCAGTCCCGCGCCGACACCGGTGGCCAGCAGCACCCAGGCGTTCGCGCGCCGTGCCGGAGTCGACTGCGTGGAGGCCCAACTGCGAAGCGAGATCAGCTCCGCGCTCGAGTACGGGGCTGCCGGCTCTGACGGCTCGAGCGCGGCGAGTCGCCGGGGTACCTCGCGCGGGTCGAGTAGTACCTCGGACATCCGCAGGAGCTGGCTTCTAAGGTTGCCCCGCGAGGCGGGCTTCAACGTGGGACAGCCAACTGCGATGAACCGGGCGACCACGTCCCGTCGGAAGACCACAGCGCGCTCCAACGGGAGCCCTGCCGTCTGCCAGGTCCATGCGGCGAGGCGTGACGCCGCGATCTTCAACTCGGCCACCGTGTATGGGGTGCCGTCGGCCGAATCTGCGACGGCATTGAGAACGAATTGCTTCACTTCGATCCAGACTGCCAAGTCCAGATTCGGTTCGTAGTCGGAACTTGTCACCGCAACCCCAAAGGCTTGAATTGCGGATTAGTATATGCATTAAACGTATCTGAGTCCAGAGTGTGTCGGCGAAGCGAACTGGTCGACAGGGAGGGTCGGCGAACATGGAGCACGAACCGCAGGAGGTCACGTCCCTAGCTGGTGACGAGGGCGGCGTCTGGCGCGTTGTCACGCAGGGCAGCTCACACATCCTCGACCTGGACGCCAAGACGGTCACGCGCATTCCGGGTTCAGGCCGGCCGGCCACCTTCAACGACTGTGTGTGATCAACTCTTTGTAGGCCGTTTCGGCGCTGGATCCCTGCCAAGTTAGCGGCTGGTTTCCTGCCAAATGAGCGCTAAAAATCAGGCCAGCAAATCCCGCCCAAGAAATGGGGTTGGGGATGCGTAGAGATTGAGATCACCTGGCGGCCGTGGCCCTCTCCAAGCGATGGAGACATGGGCCCGCCACCCCCCGATAGGTTCCTAAAGGCGTGTCTACTGCCAAGCGGTCGCGCCGGAAGGAACCAGGAAGCAGATGACGGTACCCATGTCCGTGCAAGAAAATATCAGAACACTCGACTCCCACGGAATTG
Source organism: Cryobacterium sp. RTC2.1 (assembly GCF_035018685.1). Lineage (NCBI taxonomy): Bacteria > Bacillati > Actinomycetota > Actinomycetes > Micrococcales > Microbacteriaceae > Cryobacterium > Cryobacterium sp. RTC2.1. Next base: position 475 of record NZ_JASJXJ010000094.1, on the reverse strand, counting down.
CGGGCCGTGAAATCGCCCGCCGGTTGGGAGTCAGCCGCGATGCGGTGGCGAAATACACCGGGCAACAGAACTATTCACCGAAACCACCGACACCCGTTCTGAGGCCAGCCGGGTCAGCCTTGACCGGGTTTGAAGACACCATTGAGACGTGGTTGGGCGAGGACCAACGCCGGCCGCGCAAGCAACGCCACACAGCCAAGCGGGTCTTTGATCGCTTGATGAACGAGGAGAACTACAGCGGCAGCTACTCCCCGGTGCAACGCTTCGTGAGGAAGTGGAACGACCAACACCGTCAGGCCGGTGAGGGCTTCACGGAGCTGGTTTGGCCGGCCGGCACTGCGCAGGTCGACTTCGGCCAGGCCGAGGCCATCATCGGCGGGATCCGCCAGATCCTGCACATCTTCGTCGTCACGTTCCCGTTCTCGGACATGCGCTTCGTTCAGGCCTACCGCGGAGAGACCGCCGAGTGCGTCTG
>NZ_JASJXJ010000093.1:0-15292 GCF_035018685.1 Cryobacterium sp. RTC2.1 | reverse complement strand
CCCGTGATCGTCACCGCCCCGCGCACGAAGCCGGCAGGCGTGAGCACGGCGTCCGCCCGGATCACCCGGTCGACTCGTTCGCGCATCTGTCCTCCTGCCTGCTGGAATCTCAGGCCGTGACGCTGGCCAGATGGTCTAGCAAACACCCTGGTGAGGACCGCGGGGTGCCAATCGGGACTCTTGAAACGCGATCGTCACACGCCGGACGGTTGTCCGTAATACGGGCCCCGCCGCGCCTCCCTGGCAGGGTTCTGCGGGACCGGTTTCGCGGGCCGGACCGGCCTCCGGTCCCGGCTAGGCCGGGTTCGCCGCGAGGAAGGCGTCGATCTCGGAGAGGTACCCCTGTCGGTCGGCGTCGGACAACCAGCTCGCCTCGAAGGAGTTCCGGGCCAGCTGGACGAGCTCGTCCCTGCCGATGCCGGCCTGCCGGGCGAATGCCGTATAGGTGTCGGCGACATAAGCCCCGAAGTACGCGGGGTCGTCGGAGTTGAGGGTGACGAGCACGCCGAGGCCGAGCAGCTCGACGATCTCCCGCGCCTTCATGTCCGAGGTCACGAAACTGTTCGAGACCGGGCAGCAGGTCAGGCCGATCCGGCGTTCCCGGACGAGGGCGACGAGCGCCGGGTCCTCGAGGATGTTCGTGCCGTGGTCGATCCGGTCGACCCTGACCTCGCCGAGCACCTGGCGGATGTTCTCGATGCTGCCGACCTGGTCGATGTCGCAGTGCATCGTGAGCCTGAGGCCGGCCTCACGGGCGAGCCGGAAGACCTCGGCGAACTTCGCCGGGGGATTGCCGCGCTCGTCGGAGTCGAGCCCGACGCCGACGATCAGGTCGCGGTAGGGCAGGGCGGCCAGCAGGGTCTCGTGGGCGCTCTCGGCGGATGCGTCACGCAGGAAACAGAGGATCAGCTCGGCGGAGAGACCGTAACCGGCCGCATCCGCTGCAGCACGGTGCAGTCCAGTGATCACGGTCTCGAAGGGCACGCCGCGCGTCGTGTGCGCTTGCGGGTCGAAGAAGGCCTCGACGTGGCGGACCCCGTCTGCGGAGGCGCGACGGAAGTACGCGGTGGCGAGGTCGTAGAAGTCCTGCTCGGTGATCAGCACGTTCATCGCGGGGTAGTACACCGCGAGGAAGCTTGCGAGGGAGTCGAAGGCATAGCTCGCGCGCACCTCCTCGACCGTCGACTGGCCGATATCGACACCGTTGCGCGTGGCGAGGGCGAGTTTGAGGTCGGGTTCGAGGGTGCCTTCGAGGTGCACATGCAGCTCTGCTTTGGGCAATCCGGACACAAACGCGGCAGTAGGCTCAGTAACGGACGGCATCGGGGCTCCTTTTCGGGCGGACGCCGTGACCGTATCACGCGGCAGATGCACTTTTCCTCCCGCGACGGGTACCCAGCATGCTGCAACACGACGGAAACACTGTCGAGGTCGCAGCGTCATCTGCGGGGCCTAAATTCAGGGAACCCGCACGTGTGCCGCACAGCATTACACAGCAGCCGTTTTCCCTGACGGCACCCCCAACGGCACCCCACGAGCATCATCGAGAGGAACAGCTTCATGACCCGGACCCAAGGTTTAACAGCACACCGTTCACCGGCAGGGCGTCCCGCCCGTCGCATCCTGCAGGGAATTGCCGCTGCGGCAGCCGTGACCATCGCGCTCACCTCCTGCGCGACGAGTTCCACGCCGGCAGCCTCGGCTTCCGGTGCGCCCGCGTCCTTCGGCACCGCGAGCATCCAGCTGTCCTGGATCAAGAACACCGAGTTCATGGGTGAGTTCCTCGCCGACTCCAACGGCGACTTCACCAAGGCCGGCTTCGATTCCGTCGACCTCATCGCCGGCCCGGCATCCGCTGAAGCGGGCGTCATCTCCGGCACGGTCGACCTCGGCATCGGCAACGCGATCTCCACCGGAACCGTCATCGCGAACGAAGGCGCCCCGATCAAGATCATCGGCGCCACGTACCAAAAGAACCCGTTCTCGATCCTCTCGCTCGCCAAGGTGGGCAACATCAAGACCCTCGCCGACCTCAAGGGCAAGAAGATCGGCGTGCAGGCGAGCAACCAGAGCCTCTGGGACGCGTTCCTCAAGGTCAACAACATCGACCCGACCTCGCTGACCACCGTCCCCGTCGAGTACGACCCGACCCCGCTCTTCAACGGCGAGGTCGACGGCTGGTTCTCCTACCTCACCAACGAGGGCATCGACGCAGACCTCAAGGGCCTCGGCCCGGTCAACCTGCCGCTCGCCGACAACGGGCTCCCGTTCGTAGCGGAGACCTTCACGGCCTCCGACAAGGAGATCTCGGGTGACCGCGCGAAACTCAAGGGCCTCCTGATCGCCGAGATCAAGGGCTGGGCCGCCGCCATCAAGGACCCGGCCGCCTCCGCCAAGCTCACGATCGACAAGTATGGGGCAGACCTCGGCCTCACGATCGAGAAGGAGACGAAGCAGGCCACGATCCAGTCGACCGACCTCATCGTCAGCGACGACACCGTCAAGAACGGCCTCTTCACCATCAGCGATAAGCTGCAGCAGGAGAGCATCAAGACGCTCGCTGCCGCCGGTGTCACCATCACGGCCGACAAGCTCTTCGACATGAGCCTGCTGTCCGAGGTCTACGCGGAGAACCCCGACCTGGTCAACTACGCCAAGTAGGCGGTTCCTCTTCAAGCACGACAGCACCACCAGCAGTACGCAGGCACACCGAAACGAGGCCGCCCCGAAAGCGGCCGACGACGCCCAGTAAAGGAACGCACCCTGTGAGTACGACCGATGCCGGTGTCCAGAGCAACGCTCTGGGCACCGGCCTCCACATTTCCGGGCTCCACAAGGTCTTCACCGTGGGCCGGAAGGAAGTCTCCGCGCTCGAGGACGCGACCCTGCACACCGACAAGGGCAGTTTCCTGTCGCTGCTCGGCCCGTCCGGCTGCGGGAAGTCCACGATCCTGCGCATCCTCGCCGGCCTCGAGGAGCCCACGAGCGGCACCGCGAAGGTCGACGGCAAGACGCCCGCCGAGCTGCGCAGCGGCCACGAACTCGGCATCGCCTTCCAGGACGCCGCGCTGCTGCCCTGGCGCAGCGTGCGCGGCAACATCAAGCTTCCCTTCGAGGTCGCACGGATGCCCGTCGACGAGGACTACGTCTCCGAACTGATCAACCTGGTCGGCCTCAAGGCCTTCGAACACGCCAAACCCGCGCAGCTCTCCGGCGGAATGCGGCAGCGGGTGTCCATCGCCCGGTCGCTCGTGCTGAAGCCCTCCGTTCTGCTGCTCGACGAACCCTTCGGCGCCCTCGACGACATGACCCGCCAGCGCCTCAACATCGAACTCCTCAGGATCTGGACCGAGAAGCCCGCGACCACGATGATGGTCACGCACGGCATCTCGGAGGCCATCTTCCTCTCGGACCAGGTCGCGGTGATGAGCCCCCGACCCGGCCGCATCAAGGAGGTCATCGACATCGACCTGCCCCGTCCGCGGCATCCGGACATGATGCGCTCCCACGAATTCCACGCCCTGCACGACCGCGCCTCCGAACTGCTCTTCAGCCCCGACGCCCTCTCCGTGGCGGAGACGGACTGATGCGCGGTCTCGCCTCGTTCCGCACGCTCCCGGCCTGGGCGACCGGGCTGATCGGCGTCGTCGTCGTCATCGTCCTGTGGTGGCTCGGCGCCGCCACGATTTTCCGCGGCATCGGCACCGTACCCGGCGGGGCGATCCCGACACCGGGCGCCGTCGTCGCCCAGCTCGTCTCGGACGGGTGGGCGTTCTACCTGTCCCACGTGTCGATCACCGTGGGTGAGGCGATCGTCGGCTTCCTCTGGGGCAATGCGGCCGCGCTGGTGCTCGCCGGCCTCGTGCTCGTCGTTCCCCGGATCGAGAAGGTCGCGCTGCAGATCGCGGTCATCACCTACTGCATCCCGATCGTCGCGATCGGCCCGATCGCCTACATCGTGATCGGCGCCCCACGCGGCGGTGAGCTTTCCGGCACCGCGATCTTCCTCGCGGCGATGTCCGTGTTCTTCACGACCGTCGTCGGTTCCCTCGTGGGCCTCAAGGCCGCGACCCCCGCGAGTCTCGACCTCGTCAGCGTCTACGGCGGCGGACGGTTCATGCAGCTCCGCAAGGTGCGGCTGATGGCCGGGCTGCCGAGCGTGCTCTCCGCCCTGCAGATCGCGGCCCCCGCCGCGCTGCTCGGCGCGATCCTCGGCGAGTACCTCGGCGGCGTCGACCGTGGCCTCGGCATCGCGATGCTCGCGGCCGGGTCCGCGGCGAACGTCGACAGGGTCTGGGGGCTCGCGCTCGTCGCCGGTCTCCTCGCCGGCCTCGGCTACAGCCTCTTCGGACTGATCAGCAAGCTCGCGACACCCTGGCTGACGGGACGGAGCTCCTGATGGCCCTCGAGACCATGTCGGCGGCCCGCCCGCCGAGCGCAGCGAAGGTCGCCCGCGGCCTCGGCGCCGTCATCGGGCGCGCCGCGCTCACCGGCCTGATCACCCTCGTCATCGTCCTCGTCGCCTGGCAGGGCCTGATCCTGCTTCTCGGGGTGTCCCCGTTCATCGCCAAGGGACCCCTCGACGTCTGGAACTGGCTGTTCACCGTTCCGAACGCCGCCGTCAACCGCACGACGATCCTGACCAACCTCACCGTCACCCTCGGGGATGCCTTCCTCGGCTTCGTCGCCGGCCTCGTCGTTGCCCTCGTGCTCGCGATCGCGTTCACGCTCTCCCGCGGTATCGAGAGCGCGCTGATGCCGATCGCGCTGCTGTTGCGATCGGTGCCTCTCGTCGCCCTCGTGCCGGTGATCAGCCTGATCACCGGGCGCGGACCGAGCCTTGTCGTCGTGATGGGCGCAATCGTGGTGCTGTTCCCCGCGCTCGTGAACATCGCGTTCGGGCTGCGGTCGTCGTCGCCGCAGATCAACGACGTCATCGCCGTCTACGGCGGCAACGCCTTCACGGCGCTTCGCAAGGTCGCGCTGCCGAGCTCGCTTCCGTCGTTCTTCGCGGCCGTCAAGATCTCGATCCCCGGCGCGATCACCGGCGCGCTCCTCGCCGAATGGCTCTCGACCGGACAGGGCCTCGGCCACGGCATCGTGATCGCCGTCGCCCAGGTGAAGAACTACGAGGTATGGGCATCCGTCGTGGCGATCACGCTTGTGTCGATCGTGCTGTACGGCGTCGCGCAGCTCGTGGAGAACCTCGTGCTGCGCCGGATGGGCATGGAGAGCAGCACCGGGGCCTAGCCTCGCGCTCGGCGGTTGCGACAGCCGTAGTGGGCGCATCGGCGCGGGACTACTGTTCCTGGCATGGAGACGTCACAGAACCGTAAGCCGATGGGCAGTCTCAAGACTCCGACCCCGGTGCTCAAAGCACTGGCCGCCCAGCTCGGGCATCCGAGCGGGTGGCGAGGGCGGCTGGTGGGGCGGATGCTCAACCGACGCAACCGGGGAATCATCCGCGCCGCCGTGGACGCACTCGAGGCCACGCCGGATGCCCGGCTCGCCGATGTCGGTTTCGGCGGCGGTGTCGGGACCGAGCTGCTGCTCGACACGGTCGGACCGGACGGGCACGTCGCCGGAGTCGACCAGTCGGAAACGATGGTCGATGCCGCGCATCGGAGGTTCCGCGACGACCTCACCGCCGGTCGGCTGTCGCTGTTCGAGGCGTCGATGGAGTACCTCCCGCTCGCGGATGCGAGCCTCGACGGGGTGATCACCCTCAACACGTTCTACTTCCTGCCTGACCTCGGCCGGGCGGCGGCCGAGTTCGCGCGCGTGCTCCGGCCCGGCGGCCGTCTCGTGGTGGGCGTTTTCGACCCGGCCGCGATGCAGCGGATGCCCGTGGTCGAGCACGGCTTCCGGGTGCGTCCCACCGAGGAGATCACCTCCGCCCTCGAGGCCGCGGGCCTCGTGCAGACCCGGCATCTCCGTGTCGGACACGGCCCGGACGCGTACCACCTGCTGCTCGCATCGCCTGCCCCCGCCCGCGTGTAGCGAGGGGTACCTGTCCGGTCGAGGGGTACCCGTGCACCGGGCGCTCTCGACCGGAAAGGTGACTCTCAGGGGTGCATCAGGCGCCAGATGCGGTCACGGGACATCGGCAGCTCGTACGGGCGGATGCCGATCGCGTCACGGACCGCGTTCGCGAGCGCAGGAGCGACCGGGTTGTACGGCGACTCGCTCATCGACTTGGCGCCATAGGGGCCGAGGTCGTCACTCGTCTCCGCGAAGTACACCTCGGTGACGGGCAGGTCCGCGAGCAGGGGCACGTGGTAGTTGCGCATCACGCTCGTCGTCACGGTGCCCGCGCCGTCGAGCTGGACCTCTTCGTAGAGCGCCGTGCCGATCGCCTGGGCCACACCGCCCTCGATCTGGCCGCGGCACTGCGCCGGGTTCATCACGACGCCGGCATCCGCGGACTGGATCGACTGCAGGATCCGCACCTCGCCGGTGAGGGTGCTCACGGCGACCCGGAAGGCCTGCACGTTGAAGGCGACCGAACGCACGGCGCCCTCCTCGGAGCTCGTGCCGCGGAGAACGGTGCCGGCCGCCGCGCGCGCGGCGAGGGCGGTGAGGGAAACGACGGTGCTGCCGCAGCGGAGGCCGTCGGGCTCGAGGAGCCAGGCGTCGGCGGGGGCGCCGGGGTGGGCATCCGTCGCCGCCTGCCGGAGCACGGCCGCGAGTGCGGTCGCCGCACCCAGCACGGCCTTGCCGGCGACGACGATGCCGGCCGAGCCGAACGCGCCGGTGTCGTAGCCGATCGTGTCGGTGTCGGACTGCAGGATGTCGATCCGGTCGGGGCTCGTGCCGAGCGCGGTCGCGGCGAGCTGGGTGTGCACGGTCGTGGTGCCGTTGCCGAACTCGGCGGTCCCGACGCGCACGGCGTAGCGGCCGTCGCTACCCAGAGTGACGGATGCCTGGGCGAAGTGTCCGCGCGGCGGGATCGTCGCGATCATCGCGGTCGCCATGCCCTCGCCGACCCGCCACTCGGGTCCGTCGGGTACGGGCGTGTCATTGCCGCGGGCGAGGGCGGCCTCGGCGAGGTCGAGGCACTGGTCGAGCCCATAGCTGCCGAAGATCAGGTCCTCGCCCTCGACGTGGGTGACGACGAGCGGGTCGCCCGGACGCACCGAGTTGAGCCGGCGCAGGTCGAAGGGGCTCATGCCGAGGTCGCGGGCGAGGTCGTCGAGCGCCGATTCGACACCGAAGATGACCTGGCCGAGACCGTAACCGCGGAAGGCGCCGGACGGGAGGTTGTTCGTGTAGACGCTGCGGGCATCCACCCGCTTGTTGGGCACGGAGTACAGGCTCACCGACTCGGAGCTGCCGTGGTACATGACGCCGGGCCCGTGGTTGCCATATGCGCCGGTGTCGCTCAGCAGGTCGAGGGCGAGCGCGGTGAGGCGGCCGTCGTCGGTCGCGCCGAGAGTGACGCCGACCCGCATCGGATGCCGGGTGGGTGCGACCCGGAACTCGTCGGCGCGGCTGAACTCGTACTGCACCGGGCGCCCGGTCGCGAGAACCGCGAGGGTGACGAGGTCCTCGGTGAGGATCTCCTGTTTGCCGCCGAACCCGCCGCCGACGCGGGCGGTGAAGACGCGGACCGCGGCCGGGTCGAGGTCGAAGACGCGGCAGATCTCGCGCTGCACGAGAAACGGCACCTGGGAGCTCGTCCGCAGCACGAGCCGCTGCTCGGGGGTGCCGGCGTGTTCGAGCCAGCCGATCGTGCCGTGGGTCTCGAGGTGGGTGTGGGCGACCCGCTGGGTCTGCCAGGTGCCCGTGACCAGGTGGGTCGCCTCGCCGAGGCCGGCCTCAAGGTCGCCGTACTCGCCGTGCAGCTCGGCCACGAGGTTGCGGGAGGGATCGGCGACGCGGCTCGCCGCGGCATCCTTTTCGCCGTGCACGAGGGGAGCGCCGGGCTCGGCGGCGAGGGCCGGGTCGAAGACGGCGGGGAGCAGGTCGTACTCGACGTCGATCAGGCGACAGGCGGCCTCGGCGATCGCGACGGTGTCCGCGACGACGGCCGCGACCCGCTGGCCGCGGAACCGGAGCACCCGGTCGAAGACGAGGGTGTCGTCGGGGTCGTCGTTGCGGTCCTCGTGCCGGGCCGTCGAGAACAGGGTCGCGGGAGAGTCGGAGTGGGTGAGCACGGCACGCACTCCGGGCAGGTCGGCGGCTCGCCCGGTGTCGATCGAACGGATGCTGGCATGCGCGTGCGGACTCTGCAGCACGCTCACGTGCAGCAGGCCGGGCACCGCGACGTCGAGCGTGTACGGTTCGAGTCCGCTCACGACCCGCTCGCTCGCCGGGGCGTGCGTGGAGGCGCCGACGTAGCCGCGGGCCGGCGTGGGCGTCGCGCGGGTGCCGGTGCGGACTACGGGACCGAGGCCGTCGGGCGGAAGGGTGCACGGGGCCGAACCGTCGGCCGGGGTGTGCCGCCCGCGGACGGCGTCATCGATCGCCCGGTAGCCCGTGCACCGGCAGATGTTGCCCTTGAGCAGGCGCGGCAGGTCCTCGAGGTCGTGCTCGGTGAGCGTGGACGCGGTCACGACCATGCCCGGGGTGCAGAAGCCGCACTGGAAGCCGGCGTGGTCGACGAAGCGCTGCTGCACGGGCGCGAGGTCACCCGGCGTGCCGAGGCCGGCGGCGGTCGTGATCGCGGCGCCCTCGGCGCGGAAAGCCGGGTAGATGCAGGAGTGCACCGGGGTGCCGTCGACGAGCACCGAACAGGCGCCGCAGTCGCCGGTGTCGCAGCCCTTCTTCACCTCGAAGTGCTCGAGTTCGCGCAGGAAGGTGCGCAGGCACTGCCCGGGCGCTGCCGCGGCGTCGACCCACTGGCCGTTGATCTCGAACCTCACGGGCGGGCCTCGCTTCCGGTCGCGGGAGTCTCTGCCGATATCGCAGCTGGAACGGTTTCCGGGCCCTCGAGCTGCTGGCGGATCTCCTCGGCGAGCACGGCGCTGACCGCGGCGCGCCAGTCGGCCGCGCCGTGGGCATCCGTGAACCAGGCGTCGATGCCGTCGACGCCGGCACGGAGCGCGGACGCGGTCGGCAGGGTTGCGTAGCGCAGCTGCACCGGCCGGAGGGTCGCGGCCGTGACGGTGAGGGTGAAACGGCCGTCCCGGTCGAGGCGGCCGATGACGACGGCGCCCGAGCGGCCGATGGGGGAGAGTGCGATCTTGCGGAACGCGGTGCGGGCGCGCAGCGACGCGTCCGGGATGTGGATGGAGCGCAGCACGTCCCCGGTGCGCAACACGGTGGTCATGTCGCCGGTGACGAAGCCGGCGGCGGGAAGGCGCTCGTCGCTCCCGTCGCGGCGCCAGACGAGCACCTCGGCGTCGAGGGCCGCGGCGAGGCTCGTCATCGGGCCGGCGGGGAGGGCGGTAGCGAGGTTGCCGCCGACGGTTGCGACGTTCCAGACCTTGAATGAACCGTAGAGAGCGGTGCAGCATTCGAAGAGCAGCGGATGCGCGGTCCAGCCCGGCCGGGTCGGGAGCGCGGCGAGCTGGGCAAGGGTGCACGTCGCGGCGATCTCGAGGCCCTCAGGGGTCACGGTCAGCGCGGGCCAGCCGAACGACTGCAGGTCGACGAGGCCGGTGAGGTGAACCCGGGGATCGGCGAACAGCTCGGAACCGCCCGCGAGGGGAGCGACCGTTTCGCCGAGCAATCCCAGGTCGGCGCGCTCGCGGGCGGGCGTGATCGTCACAACGGTAGTGAGGTCCATTGCTGCTCCAGTCGTCCCGGGCCGAGTATCCAGTCAACCGCATTTCCGGGTCGGTTTCGTCCACGGTACCCTCCCCATCCGGGGGTGCGCCGTCGGGGTCGTGCAGCGCTCGTCAGTGGTCGCGACCGCGGAGCTGGTCGATGAGGTGAGGAAGCACGTCGTCGAGCACGGCGAGACCGTCGCGCACGCCGCCGGTCGAGCCGGGCAGGTTCACGACCACGGTGCGACCGCGGGCGACGCCGACGTATCCGCGGGAGAGCAGGGCGAGCGGGGTGGATGCCGCGCCCCGGCGACGGAGCTCCTCCGCGAGTCCCGGGATGAGCCGGTCGAGGTGCGGCAGCGTCTGCTCGGGCGTCTCGTCGTGCGGGCTCACGCCGGTGCCGCCGGTCGTGATCACGAGATCGCAGTGCGCGGCGATCGCGGCGCCGAGGACCTGGCCGACGCGGTCGCCGTCCGGCACGACGTGGAGCGCGTCCACGGTCCAGCCCCTGTCGACGAGCCAGGCGTCGATGACCGGCCCGGTGCGGTCGGGATAGATGCCGGCCGCAGCGCGGGTCGACGCGACGATGATCTGCGCGACGCGCGGCGTCGCATCCGTCGGGGTGTTCGTCGTCATGTCCCCAGTGTGCCGCACGGACAGCCGATCGAAGCAGAACGGGCAGCAAATCCGTAGATGAGGGAATATAGTGCTGCTTATGTCGCAAATACGGATTCGCGAGGCCGCCGGGTTCCTCGGCGTGAGCGACGACACCGTGCGTCGCTGGATCGACAACGCGGTGCTGCCGGCCACGACGGATGCCGCCGGCCGCATGGTCGTCGACGGCGTCGACCTCGCCCGCCTCGCCACCGAACACGCCGCCGTGCCGACCGACCCGTCCGGCACGGCGAGCTCGGCCCGCAACCGGTTCGTCGGACTCGTCACGCGCGTCGTGAGCGACCCGGTGATGTCCCAGGTCGAGCTGCAGTGCGGGCCGCACCGCGTCGTCTCCCTGATGAGCACAGAGGCCGTGCGGGAACTCGGCCTCGTGCCCGGGTCCGTCGCGGTCGCCGTCGTGAAGGCCACGACCGTGATCGTCGAAATCCCCCAGGAGCATTCGTGAGCACTCGCCGTCACCCCGCTCGACGTCACGTTCTTGCCTCGCTTGCCGTCCTGGCCGTCGCCGCGCTGACGACGGCGTGTGCAGGCCCGGCCGGGGCCGGCGCGTCCGCGTCCGCGTCCGCCGCGGCATCCGCTGCGTCGACGGGTGCCGCGAGCCGTGCGCCGGAGACCCTGACCGTCTTCGCTGCGGCCTCCCTGAAGAAGACCTTCACCGAGCTCGCGACCGAGTTCGAGGCCGCGAACCCCGGCGTGACCGTTGCGCTGAACTTCGCCGGTTCTGCCGACCTCGTCACCCAGATCACCGAGGGCGCCCCCGCCGACGTCTTCGCCTCTGCCGACACGAAGAACATGGCCAAGCTCACCGATGCCGGCCTCGTCGCAGACGCCCCGACGGTGTTCGCGACCAACACCCTCGAGATCGCCGTACCGCCGGGCAACCCGGCCGGCGTCACGAGCTTCGCCGACCTCGCGAACCCCGCCACCAAGGTCGTCATCTGCGCCGCCCAGGTGCCCTGCGGTACCGCGACCACCACGATCGAGAAGGCGACCGGCGTGACCCTGATGCCCGTCAGCGAAGAGAACGCCGTCACCGACGTGCTCGGCAAGGTCTCCTCCGGTGAAGCGGATGCCGGCCTCGTCTACGTCACGGACATCGCCGGAGCGGGTACGAGCGTCCTCGGCATCCCGTTTCCCGAATCCGGCTCGGCCGTGAACTCGTATCCGATCGGCGTCGTCGCCACGAGCCCGCACCGCGACCTCGGGACCCTGTTCGCGGACTTCGTGACCGGACCGACCGGGCAGAAGGTGCTCGCGGCCGCCGGCTTCGGCACCCCGTGAGCGTCACATGACACGGGCCAGCGGCGGGGCGGCGGTCTCTCTGCGCGGCACGGCGCGGGAGAATGCCGAGGTGCTCGGTGTGCCGCGCTGGATCGTCGCTGTCGCTGCCGTCGGCGCGCTCTTCATCGTGCTGCCGATCGTCGGGATGACCGCCAGGGTCGACTGGGCGAACTTCGGCGCGCTCGTCACCTCGCCGTCCGCGATCGCGGCACTGCTGCTCAGCCTCCGCACGGCCACGGCGAGCACGGCGCTCTGCCTGCTGCTCGGGGTGCCGATGGCGGTCGTGCTCGCCCGGAGTCGGTTCCGCGGCCAGCGCTTCGTGCGGGCGTTCGTGCTGCTGCCGCTCGTGCTGCCTCCCGTCGTCGGCGGCATCGCCTTGCTCTCGACATTCGGCCGCCGCGGGCTGCTCGGCCAGACCTTCGAGGTGCTCGGAATCCAGATCGCGTTCTCGACGACGGCCGTCGTTCTCGCGCAGGCGTTCGTCGCGCTCCCGTTCCTCGTGCTCAGCGTCGAGGCGACGCTGCGGGCCTCTGGCGCGCGATACGAGGCCGTCGCCGCGACCCTCGGCGCCGCCCCGAACACCGTGTTCTGGCGGGTGACCCTACCGCTCGTCGTGCCCGGGCTCGTCTCGGGGGCCGTGCTCGCCTTCGCGCGGGCGCTCGGCGAGTTCGGTGCGACCCTGACCTTCGCGGGCAGCCTCGAGGGTGTCACCCGCACGCTGCCGCTCGAGATCTACCTGCAGCGCGAGACGGATCCGGATGCCGCCGTCGCGCTCGCGCTCGTCCTCGTCGTGGTCGCCGTCGTCGTGATGGTGGCGACCCACCGGCCGCGAGGGCTCTCGTGACCTTCGAGTTCGAGGCGGTCCTCGCACGCCGAAACTTCGATGTCGCGTTCAGCGTGCAGCCGGGGGAGACCGTCGCGCTCCTCGGCTCCAACGGGGCAGGGAAGTCGACCGTCGTGCAGATCAGCGCGGGCCTGTTGCGGCCCGATTCCGGCCGCGCGAGCCTCGCCGGCCACGTCCTCTTCGACCTGCCCTCGGCATCCGCTGCACCCGGCGTACGCACCGGCACCGTCTCCCGCGCCGGCACCTGGACTCCGCCGCACTCCCGCGGCACCGTGCTCCTCGCCCAGGAGCCGCTCCTGTTCCCGCACCTATCCGTGCGCGACAACGTCGCCTTCGGCCCGCGGAGCGCAGGTGCCCCCCGCGCCAGGGCGCGTGAGCTCGCCGAGGAATGGCTCGTCGCCGCGGACGTCGCCGACCTCGCCGACCGCAAGCCCGGCGCCCTCTCGGGCGGCCAGGCGCAGCGGGTCGCCGTCGCGCGCGCCCTCGCCGCCCGGCCGCGCCTCCTGCTGCTCGACGAGCCGATGACCTCCCTCGACGTCGCAGCCGTGCCGGCCCAACGCCAGCTGCTGCACCGGATGCTGTCCGAACGTTCCGTGATCCTGGTCACCCATGATCCGCTCGACGCCCTCGCCCTCGCCGACCGGGTCATCGTGCTCGAGGACGGCCGGATCGTCGAGGCCGGCCCCACCCGCGAGGTCTTCGCGAACCCTCGCGCCGCATTCACCCGCGCCCTGACCTTCGGCCTCACCCCTGGGACGGCCGAATCCCGCGAAGACGGCTTAACCTAGGAGCATGACGCTTTCCGCCCCATCGTTCCGTCGTGCCGCCGCCGTGGCGCTGACCGAGGACGAGGTCGCCCGCATCCGCAACGACTTCCCGATCCTCGAGCAGCGCATCAACGGGCATCCGCTCAACTATCTGGACTCCGGGGCCACCTCGCAGAACCCGATCAGCGTGATGGAAGCCGAGCAGGAGTACTACGAGCAACGCAACGCGGCCGTGCACCGCGGCGCTCACACCCTCGCGTTCGCGGCGACCGAGGTCTTCGAGAGCGCCAGGGAGACCGTGGCCGCCTTCATCGGCGCGCAGCCCGACGAACTCGTCTGGACTTCGAACGCGACCGAGGGAGTCAACCTCGTCGCGTACGCGATCTCCAACGCCTCACTCGGCCTCGGCGGCCCGGATGCCGCCCGGTTCCGCATCGGGGCCGGCGACGAGATCGTCGTGACCGAGATGGAACACCACGCCAACCTGATCCCGTGGCAGCAGCTCGCCCTGCGCACCGGGGCGACCCTGCGCTTCATCCCCGTTCTCGACGATGGCACCCTCGACCTCGCGGCCGCGGCAACGATCGTCGGCCCGCGCACCCGCCTGCTCGCGTTCACCCACGCGTCCAACGTCGTCGGCACGATCAATCCCGTGGCCGAGCTCGTCGAGCTCGCCCACCGCTTCGGCGCCCTCGTGCTGCTCGACGCCTGCCAGACCGTTCCGCACCTGCCGGTCGACGTTGCCGCGCTCGACGTGGACTTCGCCGTCTTCTCCGGGCACAAGATGCTCGGCCCGACCGGCATCGGAGCGCTCTTCGGCAAGGCGGAGCTGCTCGCCGGGCTGCCGCCGTTCCTGACCGGCGGTTCGATGATCACGACCGTCGATATGGAGCACGCCGAGTTCCTCGCGCCGCCGCAGCGCTTCGAGGCAGGCACCCAGCGCATCTCGCAGGCGATCGCCCTCGCCGCCGCGGTCGACTACCTGACCGAAACCGGCATGGACCGGATCGCCCTCCGTGAGGCCGAACTCGGCCAGCGCCTCGTGGCCGGGCTCGCCGAGATCCCCGGCGTTCGGGTACTCGGCCCGGCCGCCGGCATCGACCGCATCGGCCTCGCCGCCTTCGACGTCGCCGGGGTGCATGCTCACGACGTCGGCCAGTTCCTCGACGAGGCCGGCATCGCCGTGCGGGTCGGCCACCACTGCGCCCAGCCGCTGCACCGCCGCCTCGGCATCACGGCGTCCACGCGCGCCAGCACCTACCTCTACACGACGACCGACGAGGTCGACCAGTTCCTGGCCGCCATGCACGAGGTCGCCCCCTTCTTTGGAGTGAAGCCATGAGTTCGAGCGAACTGCAGCAGCTGTACCAGCAGATCATCCTCGACCACGCCAAGTACCGGCACGGCGCGTCGTCCGAGCCGTTTGGCGTGTTCGACGCCAACGGTGCGCCGGGCCTGCGGCTCGCCGAGTCGCACCAAGTGAACACGACCTGCGGCGACGAGATCACCGTTCGCGTCGGCGTCCGCGCCGGCTCTGGTGCCGCAGCGGATGCCGCGGTGACGGATGCCGCCGGCCCTGCTCCCGTGATCGAACAGTTCGCCTGGCGGGGTGACGGCTGCTCGATCTCGATGGCGTCGGCATCCGTGCTCGCGGACACGATGACGGGACTGACCGTCCCCGATGCGGAGGCACTCGTCACGACCTTCCGCGAGCTGCTCCGCTCGCGCGGCACGATCGAGCCCGACGAAGAGGTGCTCGGCGACGCCGCGGCCTTCGCCGGGGTCTCCAAGTACCCGGCCAGGGTCAAGTGCGCGATGCTGCCCTGGGTAGCGTTCGAGGCCGCCCTGATGCAGGTCGCCGCGGCATCCGCTGCCCCCGCGGCCCCGCTCGCCTAGCCGCGCCCGGCACGATCGGGTCGCCGTATCCCGGCTGATTCTCTCCCGCGAGAGTACGATTTTGGCCCTTAAGACCGAGTCTTAAGGGCCAAAAGTGCGCTCTCGCGGAGTCTCTGGGG
>NZ_JASJXJ010000092.1:0-15380 GCF_035018685.1 Cryobacterium sp. RTC2.1 | reverse complement strand
GCCGTCGGCCGTGAGCAGCGCGAGGTCCACGGCCGCGGCCGTCCGCTCGGACCACTCGAAGTCACCGCCGGACGCGAGGGCATCCCCGGCGGCGAGCCCCAGCAAAACAGCGCCGGACCGATCATGCTGTTCGGGTGTGAGCACGGCGACCTCCGTGGCAGGAGCAACGACATCGAATGCGCGCAGCATACGTCCCGGCGGCACGGCCGACAAGGCGGCAGCCCCCTCCCGTGGCGCGCATTCGCGATGGCCAAGAACGACCGGCGCGGGCGTCATCGTGCGTCACGGGAATAGTCGGGGAAGCCTGCACCTTGTTATTCTTCGGAAGTCCCCGGTGAACACACCCGGCCCGGAGACTCCCTCGCGTGAAGGACCGCCACCCTGGTCTTTCACCTTCCGAAGCGTCAAACCGGCGGTTCGATTCCCTGCATTCGCGTTAGGCATTCCCATGAAGCTCACGTTCCGCTCCGCGCTCGTCGCGGGAGCCATCGTCACCCTCGCAGCACTGTCCCTCACCGCGTGCGCCACCGGCGGCACGGCCGGAAGCACGAGCGGCGCAACGACCGCCGACGATTCCCTCACCAAGGTGCAGAAGGCGGGAACACTCACGGTCGGGACAGAGGGAACATACCGCCCGTTCTCGTTCCACGAGAACGGCGCCGGAGACATCACCGGATACGACGTCGACGTGGTCAAGGCCGTCGCCGCCAAGCTCGGAGTCACCGCGACCTTCCAGGAGACCCAGTGGGACGGCATCTTCGCCGGGCTCGAGGCCGGCCGGTTCGACGCGATCGCCAACCAGGTCTCGATCACCCCTGAGCGCACCGCCAAGTACACCTTCTCCACCCCGTACACGTACTCGACGGGCGTGATCGTCGTGAAGTCGGACAACACCTCGATCACCTCGTTCGAGAGCCTCTCCGGGAAGACCACCGCCCAGTCGCTCACGAGCAACTGGAACACTCTCGCTACCCAGAGCGGCGCCAACGTGCAGGCCGTCGAGGGCTGGGCGCAGTCCGTCGCCCTCGTCGAGCAGGGCCGGGTCGACGCCACGATCAACGACAACCTGACCTTCCTCGACTACAAGAAGAACAACGACGCTTCGGGGCTCAAGGTCGCCGCGACCACGACCGACAAGTCGGAGAGCGCCCTCGCGTTCGCCGGCGGCAGCACCGCCCTCGCAACCGCCGTCGACACCGCCCTCGCCGATCTTGCCTCGGACGGCACCCTGACCTCGATCTCGGAGAAGTACTTCGGGGCCGACGTCTCGAAGTAACCAGCAGATGACTCAGTCGAACTGGGACCTCGCCCTCAGCGCACTGGGTCCGATCCTGATGGGCGCCATCCAGGGCACGATTCCGCTCGCGCTCGTCTCCTTCGCGCTCGGTCTCGTGCTCGCGCTCGTCCTCGCGCTCATGAGGTTGTCCCGGCAGCGCTGGTTGTCCGCGATCGCCCGGGTGTTCATCTCGATCGTGCGGGGAACGCCGCTGCTCGTGCAGCTCTTCGTTATCTTCTACGGGCTTCCCTCGCTCGGGCTTCTGATCGACCCGTGGCCGAGCGCCGTGATCGCCTTCTCGATCAATGTCGGCGGGTATGCCGCAGAGGTCATCCGCGCCGCGATCCTCTCCGTGCCCCAGGGCCAGTGGGAGGCGGCCTGGATGGTCGGAATGTCCCGCCGCAAGGCACTGACCCGGATCATCCTGCCGCAGGCCGCCCGCGTCTCGGTCCCCCCGCTGTCGAACACGTTCATCAGCCTCGTCAAGGACACCTCCCTCGCCTCGCTGATCCTTGTCACCGAACTCTTCCGGCAGGCCCAGAAGGTCGCGGCGTTCAGCCAGGAATTCATGCTGCTCTACCTCGAGGCCGCGCTCGTGTACTGGGTGATCTGCCTCGTGCTCTCGACCGTGCAGGGCAGGCTCGAAAAGCGATTGGACCGTTATGTCGCCCATTGATACCCCGCTCGACCCGCCGACCGAGCCGCAGCACGGCGAAGGGACAGAGCCCGCGGCATCCGCCGCCCTGCTCACCGTTCGGGGGCTGCGCAAGAGCTTCGGCTCGACCAGCGTGCTCGAGTCCATCGACCTCACCGTCGCCCGGGGCCAGGTGCTCGCCCTGATCGGCCCCTCCGGCTCGGGGAAGACCACCATTCTGCGGTGCCTGAACGGGCTCGAAACCGCGGACGGGGGCACGATCACGATCACCGCCGAGGTCGCAGACGCCACGCAGGTCGCCGCCACGCCCGGGGACCCCTCACTCGCCGGAACCGCGATCACGGTCGACTTCGGCGCCGTCAAGGGCCCGAGCGACAAGAGCCTCGCGGCCCTCCGCGACCGGTCGGCGATGGTGTTCCAGAACTACAACCTGTTCCCGCACAAGACGGTGCTCGAGAACGTGCTCGAGGGTCCTGTCGTCGTGCAGCGCCGCCCGAAGGCGGAGGTCACCGCGGAGGCGCTCGCTCTCCTCGCCCGGGTGGGTCTGGCCGACAAGACGGATGCGTTTCCGTTCGAACTCTCCGGCGGTCAGCAGCAGCGGGTCGGGATCGTGCGGGCGCTCGCACTCCGCCCCCAGCTCCTGCTCTTCGACGAGCCGACGTCCTCGCTCGATCCTGAGTTGGTCGGGGACGTGTTGCGCCTGATCAAGGAACTCGCGATCGAGGGGTGGACCATGGTGATCGTCACCCACGAACTGGAGTTCGCCCGGGAGGTCGCGAGCGAGATCGCCTTCGTCGACGGCGGCACGATCGTCGAACACGGCGACCCCAGGCAGGTGCTCCGGAACCCGCGCGAGGAACGCACCCGGCAGTTCCTGCACCGCCTGCTCAACCCGTTCTGAACGCGCCCGCCCGGTCCGTCGATACCGCCCGTCCGCACCGCTATCGTGATGCCATGGCAACAGCAGCGGTGACCACGCAACGACGCGTCTTCGGGGTCTTCCGCCTCGCGATCGGGACGCTCCTCCTCGCGAGTGTGCTCACTCAAGTCGTCGACCAGGCTGTGCACGACGCCTTCGTGCCGACGGAGTACTTCGGGTATTTCACGGTGCAGTCGAGCCTGGTCAACGCGGTCGTCCTGCTCTGGGGCGGTTCCCTCGCCCTCCGGTTCCGGGCAGACCCGGAGCTTTTCACCCGGATCAGGATGTCGGGGCTCTGCTACGCGATCGTGACCGCGGTCGTCTACAACGCACTGTTACGCAACGTGGTGTCCGACGGTTTCACCGGGATCGCCTGGCCGAACGAGGTCCTGCACGTCTGGGCGCCGATCTTCATCCTGGTCGATTGGCTCCTCGCTCCTGGGCGGCCGGCCCTCGCGTGGAAGGCCCTGGGCTTCGCCCTCCTGTATCCGATCGTGTGGGTCGTCTACGCCGTGATCCGCGGCGCCGTCACCGGGTTCTACACCTACCCGTTCCTCGACCCGACCGGACCCGGCGGGTATGGGAGCGTCGGCGGGTACGTGCTCGGAATCGCCGTCGTCATCGCGGGCCTCGCTGCCGCGGCGATCTCCGTGAGCCGGGCGGGGCATGCGACAGGGGTCACGGCTTCGACAGCTGTTCTGGCGGAAGATCCGGCAGTATCCGTGTCGCCTCCAGCTGACGCTCGCGCATCGCGAGGAACAGCGGAAAGCTGAACGCGAAGGCGAGAACGAACGCGAGGACGACGTAGAGCCAGGCGCGTTTCATGCCGAGCCGGCGGGCTTCGACGATGATCAGGATGCTACCGGCCACGGCTGTCACAAGCAGGTCGACGGTGAGCGATGACACCGAGGGGCCGCTTCCGGTCCAGTCGCCGAGGTAGTCGCGCGCCTGGCTGATCGAGAGGATGTTGTACGTCCAGGTGCCGATCAGGCCGGCAATGCTCAAGCCGAGGTACACGAGGGCGAGCGGGGTCCAGTTCCGGGTCATGCCGACAGTATGCCGCCCCTTCCCGCTCCGTCCCGTCACGTCGACGCGTCCACCCACCTCGCGAGAGCGTAATTTTGGCCCTTAAACCGGCGGTTTAAGGGCCAAAATTACGCTCTCGCGGAGAGGAGACGCGCGCGGGTCAGTCGGCGGGGCCGGCGGTGAGGGTCGCGGATGCGGTGTGGGTTGCCCCGGCGGTGTCCGTCCAGGTGAGGGTGACCGAGTCGCCGGGGTTGTACGCCGTGAGGGTCGAGGTGAGGGCGGCGGCCGAGGTGATCGACGTGCCGTCGACGGCGGTGATGGTGTCGCCCGCGACGATCCCGGCGGTGGCGGCGGCCGAACCGGCGACGACCGCCGTGATCACGGCCGAGTCACCGGTCGTGGCCGTCGATCCGGTGGTGCCGGATGCCGCGCCGAGGCTGCCGCGGTAGCTGCGGCCGTTGACAGAGCCCGTGGCCGTCGAGGTGGCGGCGCCCGAACCGACCGCGACCCCGAGGAACGCCGGGTAGCCGATCGTGACGGTGCTCGTTTCGACGCCGGTGTGGATCAGGGTGACGACCTCGAGGGCCGCGTCGATCGTGATCGCGAAGCCACTGATCGTCGCGGTCCCTGAGGACGCCGCCGTGTCAATGCCGATGACCTCCCCGTCGGCGTCGTAGAGGGGCCCGCCGGAGTCGCCGGACTGGATGTCCGCGTCGACCTGGATCAGGCCGGTCAGGGTTTCGGCGTCCGTGGCATCCTCGCTCGACGCGGTGATGGTCTGGTCGACGCTCGTGACGGTGCCGGCCGCCGCGGTGAGGGTGCTCGTTCCGCCGGCGTTGCCGACCCCGGTGACCGCGTCCCCCGCCGCGACGGTCGAGGTCGTGTCCAGAGTGGCGGGGACCAGCCCGGAGGCATTCTCGAGTTTCAGCACGGCGATGTCCTGCGAGGAGTCCGTACCGACGACATCCGCCACATAGCTCACGCCGGTCGAGACGACCGTCACGCTGATGCTCGTCGCGCCGTCGATGACGTGGTTGTTGGTCAGGATCTCACCGTTCGAGGTGAGCACGATTCCGGTGCCGGCCGCTTCGGCGCTCTGATACTTGAGGACGGTGTCGATGACGACGACGCCGACCGACTGCGCGGCCGTTGCCGCAGTGGTGTCGAGCGCGGTGGCCGTCGTCGCGGATGCGGTGCCGGACCCATAGTTGGAGGGGCCGCCGGGGCGCAGGCCGGAGGTACCGAGGGTCGCCGAGGAACCTGAGGTTCCCGATGATCCGGTTGATCCCGCAACCGAGCCCGAGCTGCTCGTGCCCGACGTCGAGCTGTTCGAGGAGGAGGCCGCGGCGACGACCTGGGCGACGGCCATCGAGGAGAAGTACAGGCCGGCGCCCGTCGTCGCAGTGACGAGGGCTGCAGCGAGCCCCATCGAGACGATCACTCCGGCACGGAAGCGCGGCCGGTGGAAGGCCGGGTTGACGACGGGTGCGGCCAGGCTGTTGCCCGTGGATTCCGTGCCAGTGGGTTCCGTGCCCGTGGGTTCGGTGCCAGTCATTGTGAGATCCTTTTCCTCCGGGTGACGGCCGTACCGTCGCGACTGGTTCCCACCCAAGTCCCGGAAGCTATCGGATTTCTATGAGGCGTCGTGGTGTTGGCCCAGAGGGTCCCGCCCATCGGCTGTGAGCCCCTCCGGGCAGGCCGGGCCGGTCAGACGAGCACAGCGTCAGACGAACACAGGTCCAAACCGGCGCAGCTTCAGACGAGGACTGTGCTGCCGATTTCACTGAAACCCTGATCGGTGACGGTGACCTCGAGCTTCGCCGGAATCTGTTCCTTCATCGAATCCACGTGGCTGATCAGTCCGATGGTGCGGCCACCGGCCCGGAGGCCGTCGAGGGTGCTCATCGCCGTCTCGAGCGTTTCCCTGTCCAGGGAGCCGAAGCCCTCATCGACGAAGAGGGTGTCGAGCGCGATTCCGCCGGCCTGATGCGAGACGACCTCGGCGAGCCCGAGGGCCAGGGCGAGTGAGGCGAGGAAGGTCTCGCCGCCGGAGAGCGACTGGGTCGGGCGGGCCCGTCCGGTGTGCTGGTCGAGGATGGCGAGTCCGAGGCCGGACTGGGTGCCGCGGTACTGCAGGGAATCGTCGTGTTCGAGGGCGTATCGGCCGCCGGTCATGTCCCGCAGGCGACCGTTCGCGGCGAGGATGATCTCCTCGAGTTGCGCGGCGAGCACGTAGGTTTCGAGTTTCATCCGTTTGGTGTTCGGTTCCTCGCCGTGAACGACCGCGGCGAGCTCCCGCACCTGGGCCTGGGTGACGAGCAGGGTCGCGGAGGTGGCGGCAAGCGCACGGGCCTCGGCGACCACGACGGCCAGTTCCTCCTGCCGGATCGCGAGGGTCCCGTGCTCGGTGAACGCCTCGTCCCTGGCCGTGGCCGCAGCGGCCCTGGCGTCCCTGGCCGGGTCCAGATCGAGCGCGACATCGGGAAGGTCGGCGAGCTCCGGTTCGGCCAGCACGGCGCGCACCGCGGCGAGCTGGTCGTCGTGGGCACGGATGCCGGTCTCCCGCGTCGCGATCTCGGCCGGCGTGAGTCGTGCGGTGACGACCTCCGTTGCTTCCACGAAGCCTTCCGCGGTGAGCCGGTCGGCCACGGCCGCGGAGGCGGCATCGAGGGCACGATCCCGTTCGCCGCTGAGGGCGCGGGCCGTCTCGAAGGCGCGCGCCGCCTCGAGCTCTGTGCGCAGGCTCTCGGCCCGTTCGGTGACGGAGGTGTAGCCCGCCAGTTGCCGATTCACCCGTTCCTCGATCGCGATGCGGCGGCCGCGGATTTCGGTGAGCCGGGTCGCGGCATCGTCCCTGCCGTAGTGGACCCCGGCGAGGGTCTCCCGCGCGTGGTCGAGCTCGGTGCGCAGCCGCAGCCGCTCGGCACCGAGCTCCGTTTCCCGTGCCGCGGCGGTGCGGGCAGTCTCGAGTGCGGTGAGCGCGGCCGCGCGCGAGGCCGTGCGGTCGGCACCTGTTCCCGGGCCGGCGGAAGCACGGGCGGCGGCAGCGCGCGCGCCCAGGCTGAGGACCTCACCGTTGCTGCGCTCGAGGTGATCCTGGGCGCGGTTCATTCCGGCGAGGGCGGCCTCGATGTCGCCCTCGGTGACCGGCTCACCGGACGCCTCCGCGGGGTGAGGATGCAGCGTGGAACCGCACACCCCGCACGGTTCGCCGGAAACGAGCCGGCCGGCGAGCTCGCCGGCGTGATCGGCCAGCCGCTTGGCGACGAGGTCTCGGTAGCGTCCGGCGGCGTCGGCGTTCTCGGTGGCGGCGGCCGCGTGCCGGCTGCGTGCCCTGTCGAGGTCCGCCTCGAGCGCGGCAGCCTCTGCGGCTGCGGCTTCCGCGGCGACCGCGCGGGCGAGCGCGGCGACGGCTTCCGGTTCGCGGGCGGAGTCGCGAGCGAGCGCGGCGAGGTCCCGGTCGAGGTCGTCGAGCAGGGCGGGCGCTGCGTCGATCCGCGCCTGCAGCCCGTCGAGCGTGGCCTGGATCTCGGCGAGCCCGGCCTCGGCGGACCCGGACTCCACATCGAGGGCCGGCAGTTCTTCCTCGGCCGCGAGGACATCGTTCAGGGACCCGAGCTGTTCGAGGAGCAGGTCGATGGTGGCGGAGAGTGGGACGGCATCCTGATCGTCGTCGCCGTCCTGGTCGACCTCGTCGGAACCGTTGACCGTGATCCAGTTCTCCCGCGCAGCCACCTCCGCCCGCGCCGCGTCGAGGGCAGCGGCGAGCGCAGCGGACTCTGCTTCGATCTGGGGCCATACCCGGGCAGCGCGGTGCGCGGCCGCGAGGTCGTCACGGTCGGCGTCGACAACGGAGCTGCGCTCGTCGAGCACGGCCAGGGTGGCCGTTGCGGCGTCCCTGCGGTCCTGGCGGGCCCGCATCTCTTCCTGGGCCCGAAGCCCGGCCGTCGCGTCGACCAGTGCGGCATCCGCACGGGCAGCCGCGGCGACGGCGACGGCGAGTGCCTGCTCGAGTTCGGCGGTGGCCGCCTCGAACCAGGCCAGGTCTGGTGCTGCGGTGCCGGGCTCGGTGCCTGCTGGCACGTGCCGGGCGGCGGATGCCGCGAGAGTCTCGAGCCGCACGCGCACGCCGGTGAGTTCATCGTCGAGGGCCTTGCGACGCGTGATGAGTTCTGTCTCCAGACTCTGGAACCTGCTGGTGCCGAAGAGGGTGCGCAGGACCTCGCGACGATCGTCGGTCTTGGCGAGCAGGAACCTTTGGAACCGGTTCTGTGCGAGCAGGATCACCTGCAGGAACTGGTCCTGTTTGAGCGGCAGGATGCGGGAGAGTTCGTTCCCGACATCGACGGGGCGTGCGGCGAGACCCCGCCAGCCGTCGACTGCATCGGCAGCGGCGTCGACCGCGGCGGCGTCGCGGATCTCGAGCCGGGCATCCGGTGCGGACACGGTCGTGCCGATGCCCCGCTTTTTGGCCTTGAGGTACCTGGGAGTGCGGAAGATGCGATAGTCGTTCCCGTTCAGGCCGAATTCGAGCTCGACGAAGGTGGGATCACCGGGTTCGCAATGGTCGCTGCGCAACTGCGATTCCGTGCCCTCATAGCGCGGAACACTTCCATAGAGGGCGAAACAGACCGCGTCGAGGATGCTGGACTTGCCCGCGCCGGTCTTGCCCGTGATCAGGAAGATACCGTCGTCGTCGAAGCGCTCGAAGTCGACGACCTGCTCGTTCTTGAACGGGCCGAACCCGGCGAGCCGCAGGCGCTTGATCTTCACGTCGTACTCCTCGTGTTCCTGATGCTCACTGGGTGACTTCTTTCAGTTCCCCGGCCGCGAGCAGTTCGGCGACGAGGTCTCGCTCGAACTCCGTCTGCCCGACACCGTTGCGCACGAAGCTCAGGAAGCCGGCGACGATGTCGGGATCGGTCTGCCGGTTGATCCGTTCGGCGTAGCTCTCGCTGCCGGTATCCACGACGACGGCCGGCCGGTGTTCGAGCGTGACACAGTGCGGGAAACGTTTCTGGAGCGCCCGCATGCCGTCGAGGGGCCTGACCTGGTCGGTCAGCACGGCCGAGACCCAGTCCCCTTCGAATGCTGCGAACCTGTCGGCGGTGAGGAGATCCTCGAGCTCGCCGGTGAGCACACTGAGCCGCCGGGGAACCGGGAGGGCGACCCACTCGATCTCGAGCTCGGCGCCCTTCCCCGAACGGTCGGGGCCGAGGTCGACCTGCCAGGCGCCGCGGGGCTTTGCGGCCTCGGCGAACGAGTAGTGCAGGGGTGCGCCGGAGTAGCGCACCCGGTCTTCGAGCCTGGCTCGCCCGTGAATGTGCCCGAGTGCGACGTAGTCCGGGCCCTCGAACACGCTGACCGGCACGAGGTCGAGCCCGCCGGCGGTGATGTCCCGCTCGACGTCGCTCGCCTCCTGCGTGGCCGCGACGCCGGCCGCGAAGCAATGCGCCAGCACGACGGAGCGACCGCCGCGGACCGCGAGGTCCGACCGGATCTGGTCCATGACGAAGGTGAGCACCTGCTCGTGGGTCTTGAGCGTTCGTTCCGGGTGCGTCTGATTGGCATAGAGGTGGCGGACCAGGGCCGGTTCGAGGAAGGGGATGCCGTAGAAGTGCACGGGTCCGTGCTCGTCGGTGAGAGTGACCGGCGTGGCGACCTGTTCCGGCCGGGTGATCACATGGATGCCCGCCAGGCCGGCCCACTCGGACTGGAACCCGAGCCGGGTGGCCGAGTCGTGGTTGCCGCTCGTCATGATGACCTGCGCGCCGGCGTTCCGAATCTCGCGGAGGGCCGTCGCGAGGAGGGTGTAGCTGTCCGCTGAGGGCATCGCCGAGTCGAACACGTCGCCGGCGACGACGACCACGTCGATCGAACGATCGCGGACAACGTCGACGAGCGCGTCGAGCACGATCCGGAGGTGTTCGAGGGTCGAGTGCGTGTGGAACGTGCGCCCGATGTGCCAGTCCGACGTGTGCAGGATCCTCATGGTCGTCACGCTACCGTCCAGCACCGACACGGGCCGATCGGCCCGCCCACAGCATCCATCTTTGTTCTTCTGTGTTTTCCTTGACAAACAAAAAGAAACACAGATATCGTGTAGTCAATCCTGATCGAAGCGATCGGGCCGCGCAGTGGCGGGGGTCACTCAAAGACGAGGAGGTATCATGTTTGCGGAAGAACGGCAGGCGCTGATCGCCGAACTCGTCACCGAAGCCAGCCGGGTCACCGTCAATGAACTCGCAACCCGCTTCGACATCACCCCGGAAACAGTGCGCCGCGACCTCGATACGCTCGAAGGCTCCCGGCAGTTGCGTCGAGTCCATGGCGGGGCCGTCGCCCTCGACCGCCTCAGCCTCTCGGAGCCGAGCCTGGCCGAACGGCAGACCCAGCGACACGACGAGAAGGAACGCATCGCCGCTGCCGCGTTCGCCATGATCCCGACCAGCCAGTCCGGGTCGATCATCCTCGACGCCGGCACCACCACCGAGCTCCTCGCCGACCGTCTCGCCGACTGGACATCCGCCGGACCCGACGACCAGCTCCTCGTCATCACGAACGCCGTTCCGATCGCATACAAGCTTGCCGGCAACGAGGAAATCCAGCTCCACCTCCTCGGCGGTCGCGTCCGTGGCCTGACCCGCGCGGTCGTCGGCCAGAGCACGATCGCGCAGCTCGAGGGGCTCCGCCCCGATATCGCGTTCATCGGCGCCAACGGCGTGCATGCCATCTTCGGCCTGAGCACCCCCGACCTCGTCGAATCGTCCGTGAAGACCGCCATCGTCCGATCGGCACGGCTCGTCGTCGCGCTCGCCGATTCCACCAAGCTCGACGAAGAGACCCTGGTGCGGTTCGCCGCCCTCGGGGACATCGACGTGCTCATCACGGACGCACCCCCATCACCGGAACTTTCCGCGGCCCTGGCCGCGGCTGACGTAGAGGTCGTGATCGCGTGATCATCACGCTTACCCCGAATCCGAGCCTGGACCGCACGATCTCGCTCGACGGCATCCTCGCCCGCGGCGAGGTGCAGCGCGCCGTGGCGAGCCACGTGGAGCCGGGGGGCAAGGGCGTCAACATCTGCCGCGCCCTTGAGGCCTCCGGCGTGGAGAGCCTCGCGATCCTGCCCGGCGACGCCCTCGATCCCGTGCTCATCGCGCTCTCCGATGCGGGCATCCCGCACCTCGGCATGCCGATCGGCGCAAGCATCCGCAGCAATGTCGCGATCACGGAGCCGGACGGCACCACGACCAAGGTCAACGTGCCCGGCCCGGTGCTGACCCCCGCTCAACAGACCGAACTCATCGATCTCGTGCTCGACCGGGCGGATGGAGCAGGCTGGGTCGTGCTCGCAGGCTCGCTTCCCCCGGGAGCTCCCGTCGATTTCTACGCCGACATCATCCGCCGGCTGCGCGCCCGCTACGGCTCCGCGGCGCCGAAGGTCGCCGTCGACTCGTCCGGCGCCCCCTTCGCCGCTGCCGTGAGCGCCGGCCCAGACCTGATCAAGCCGAACGGTGAGGAACTCGCCGAACTCACCGGGATCCCGGACGCCGAAGCCCTCGAGGGCAATCCGTCACTGGTCGCAGCGGCATCCGCTCGCCTCGTGGCCGGCGGCGTCGGCGCGGTCCTCGCCACGCTCGGCGCCCAGGGTGCCGTGTTGACGACCAGGGACGGATCCTGGCTCGCCCAGACGCCGCCCATGGTCGCCGTGAGCACCGTCGGCGCCGGCGACTCGTCGCTGGCCGGCTTCCTGCTGAGCGACCTGGCCGGCGGCAGCGCCCCCGATGCGCTCCGCCAGGCAGCAGCCCACGGGGCCGCAGCCGCATCTTTGCCCGGATCAACCGTTCCGGCACTGAACCAAACAAAGCCCAGCGACGTCACCGTGACGCAGCTGACCCATCCAAAGGAGGATGTCCAGTGAGTGCACTGATCACCCCGGAGCTCGTCGCTCTGGATAAGAACCTCGGAGCCGCTCCCTCGAGCGTCATCCGGCGACTCGCCGAGCTCGTTGTCGGCGCAGGCCGGGCCACCGAGATCGAGAGCCTGTACGCGGATGCCCTCGCCCGCGAAGCGAAGACGGCAACCGGCATCCCCGGTGGCCTGGCCATCCCGCATTGCCGCTCCGCAGCCGTTACCGAGCCGACCCTCGCGCTCGCCCGCCTGTCGACCCCGGTCGACTTCGGCGCAGGAGACGGCCCCGCCGACCTGGTCTTCCTGATCGCCGCGCCGGCAGGCGCGGACCAGGAACACCTTAAGATCCTGGCGAAGCTCTCCCGTTCGCTGATGAAGCCCGCGTTCACGGCCGCCCTGCGCGCCGCCACGACGCCCGCAGAGATCGTCGAGCTCGTCACCAACGTCGTCTCCCCCGTTCCCGTCGCTGTCGGCGGCGGCACTGCAGCCCCCGCGGCATCCGTCCGCACCGGGGTCAAGCGCCTCGTCGCCGTCACGGCCTGCCCCACCGGTATCGCGCACACCTACATGGCCGCTGAGGCCCTCTCGGCCGCGGCGGAAGCCGCCGGCGTCGAGATGCAGGTCGAGACGCAGGGCTCCGCCGGCCTCACCATGCTCGACCCCGCGGTCATCGCAGCGGCCGACGCGGTGATCTTCGCGGTCGACGTCGACGTGCGCGGCCGCGAGCGCTTCGCGGGCAAGCCCGTCATCCAGGTTCCGGTCAAGCGCGGCATCGACGAGCCGGCCAAGCTCATCGCGGACGCCATCGCGGCCTCGGAGAACCCGAACGCCCGCCGCGTCGGCGGAACCGCAGGAGCGGCGGAGGTCGACGAGAAGAACGAGCACTTCGGCCAGAAGGTCAAGCGCGCGCTCCTCACCGGTGTCAGCTACATGATTCCGTTCGTGGCAGGCGGAGGCCTGCTCATCGCACTCGGCTTCCTCCTCGGTGGCTATGAGATCACCAAGATCGCCGACGTCGTCACCCTGCAGAACAGCCTCTTCAACCTGCCCGACGGCGGCCTCGCGATCTATCTCGGCGCGGTCTTCTTCAAGATCGGCGCCCTGTCGATGGGCTTCCTGGTCCCGGCGCTCTCCGGCTACATCGCCTATGCGATCGCCGACCGCCCCGGAATCGCCCCCGGGTTCGTCGCGGGCGCCGTCGCAGGCTTCATGGGTGCCGGCTTCCTCGGCGGCATCGCCGGCGGCTTGCTCGCCGGTGTCGCAGCGGCCAGCTTCGCGCGGCTCAACGTTCCGCGCTGGCTCCGCAGCCTGATGCCCGTCGTGATCATCCCGCTCGTCGCGTCGATCGTCGCCTCCGGGTTGATGTTCCTCGTGCTCGGTGGTCCGATCGCGTGGCTCACCGCCGCACTGAACACCTGGCTCACGGGTATGAGCGACGCAGCGGCGATCGTCCTCGGACTGATCCTCGGACTGATGATGGGCTTCGACCTCGGTGGCCCGGTCAACAAGGTTGCATACGCCTTCGCCGTCGCCGGCCTCGGCACCGCGACCGTGGCCAACCAGGCTCCGTGGCAGATCATGGCCGCCGTGATGGCCGCCGGAATGGTTCCGCCGCTCGCGATGGCCCTGGCCACCGTGCTCGACAAGAGGCTGTTCAGCCCGATCGAACGTGAGAACGGCAAGGCGGCCTGGCTGCTCGGTGCGTCCTTCATCTCCGAAGGTGCCATTCCCTTCGCCGCGGCAGACCCGCTGCGCGTGATTCCGGCGAGCATGCTCGGTGCCGGTGTCACGGGCGCCCTGTCGATGGCCTGGGGTGTCACGAGCAAGGCCCCGCACGGCGGCATCTTCGTCTTCTTCGCGATCGACAGCTTCGCGCTGTTCGCCCTGGCCATCGCGATCGGCACCGTCGTCGCAGGCCTGGTCGTCATCGCCCTGAAGCGGTACACCACGAAGAAGGTCGTTTCCGGAGTGGAAGCCCCGGTTCTCGTCACCGCCTGAACAACCAGTAGTACCATCACCGCATGAAAACGCGGCGGCCGATACGTGATCCGTACCGGCCGCCGCGTAACATCGTTACCGTGGGCAACCAATTCCCACGCAAGAATAGAGGTTAAACCGTGCAGCAGAACTTCTCCGGCGTGGGCGTCAGTCCCGGGCGGATCATCGGATCGATTCGGCAGATGCCCAAACCGGTCAGTGAACCCCCGGCCGGAGAACGATTGGCCGCGTCCCTCTCAGCGGATGCCGCCGCCGAATTGCTGCGTGCCTCTGCCAAGACCGTGCAGGTCGAGTTACAGAACCGGGCAGCGGGAGCGACCGGCGCGAGCAAGGCCGTCCTCGAGGCCACCGCGCTGATGGCGACGGACCCGATGCTGATCAAGGCGGCCATCAAGCTGATCAAGACCGGCCTGTCCGCCGAGCGGTCGATCTGGGAGTCCGGCGCCTCCGTCGCCGAGATGCTGATCAACCTCGGCGGGTACATGGCCGAGCGGGCAACGGACGTCCTCGACGTGCGCGCCCGTATCGTCGCAGAGCTCCGCGGTGTTCCCGCGCCGGGCATCCCCCTCGCCGACGCACCGTTCATCCTCGTCGCAGAGGACCTCGCCCCCGCTGACACCGCGACCCTGGACCCGGAGAAGATCCTCGCCCTCGTCACCTCCGGCGGCGGACCGCAGTCCCACACCGCGATCATCGCCCGCGCCCTCGGCCTCCCGGCCGTCGTCGCAGCCCCCGGCGTCGACGCCCTCGAAGACGGCATCGAGGTGTACGTTGACGGCGCGGCCGGCCTCCTCTCCCTCGAGCCCGGCGCCGAGGAAATCGCCGCCGTGGAAGCCTGGAAGACCGCCGCAGCGATCCTCGCCGTCTTCGATGGCAACGGTCGCACCGCGGACGGCCACCTCGTCCCCTTGCTCGCCAACGTCGGCGGAGCAAAGGACGCCGTCAAGGCTGCCGAAGCCGGCGCCCAGGGCGTCGGACTGCTCCGCACCGAGTTCTGCTTCCTCGAGCGCGAGACCGAGCCCACGATCGAAGAACAGGTCATCGCCTACCGCGGTGTGTTCGACGCGTTCCCCGGCCAGAAGGTCGTCGTACGCACCCTCGACGCCGGCGCCGACAAGCCGCTGCCGTTCCTGACCGACACGAGCGAGCCCAACCCCTCGCTCGGCGTGCGCGGATACCGCACCGACCTGACCACCCCTGGGGTGCTGGCCCGCCAGCTCACCGCGATCGCCCAGGCCGCCGAAGGTTCCTCGACCAGCGTCTGGGTCATGGCCCCGATGATCGCGACGCCGGAGGAAGCCGCGGAGTTCGCTGCGATGTGCGCCACCGCAGGGCTCAAGATCCCCGGCGTCATGGTCGAGGTCCCCTCCGCCGCGCTCCTCGCGGACCGGATCCTCGGTGAAGTCGACTTCGTCAGCCTCGGCACGAACGACCTCACCCAGTACACGATGGCCGCCGACCGCCAGCTCGGCACTCTCGCCGCGCTGAACTCCCCGTGGCAGCCTGCCGTGCTCAAGCTCATCGGACTGACCGTCGAAGGCTCGATCGCCGAAGGCAACAACAAGCCCGTCGGCGTCAGCGGCGCCGCCCCC
>NZ_JASJXJ010000091.1:0-15400 GCF_035018685.1 Cryobacterium sp. RTC2.1 | reverse complement strand
GTCTTCGACGTGCGCCATGCGACGGAAGACGACGACTGGTTGCTGCTGCGGACCTTCGACTGACCCGGCCG
This sequence comes from Cryobacterium sp. RTC2.1, assembly GCF_035018685.1. Classification (NCBI taxonomy): domain Bacteria; kingdom Bacillati; phylum Actinomycetota; class Actinomycetes; order Micrococcales; family Microbacteriaceae; genus Cryobacterium; species Cryobacterium sp. RTC2.1. The sequence goes on along the minus strand of NZ_JASJXJ010000091.1, from coordinate 15,329 downwards.
GTTCCACAGTGTCCCCGCCCGGCGTCATACTGGCCGCATGCCCACGCGTGCCTCCCGCTCCGATGTCCTGCGCCTCCGACTGGTGAGCCACGGGCTTTCCGCGCCCGCAGGAGAGGCCGGCGGGCCGGACGGCTTGCTCGCCGTGGTCGAGCGGATGCTCGCGGTGCAGGCCCAGGACCTTCCCGCGGCGAGCTGGGCGCTCGGGGTGCGCTCCCCAGGCACCGTCGCCGCCGACGTCCTGTCCGCGCTCGATGCCGGGTCGATCGTGCGTTCGTATCCGATGCGCGGAACGCTGCACCTGGTCCCCGCGACCGACGTCCGGTGGATGCTGGACCTCACCGCCGCAAAGGTGCTCGCATCGATGGCGACCAGGCAGAGACAACTCGGGCTCGACGACACCATCATCGCCGCGGCCGCGGAGGCGGCCACCGGCCTCCTCTCCGGCGGCAGGCGCCTCAGCCGCACCCCGTTCCTCGCCGGGCTGCGGTCCGCGGGGATCAACCCCGACGGCCAGCGCGGCTATCACCTGATCGCCGCCCTCGCGCTCGCGGGTCTCGTGGTCTGGGGTCCCAACCAGGACGGCCAGCCTGCGCTCGCCCTGCTCGACGAGTGGGCGCCCGCGCAGCGCCGCCTCGACCGAAGTGAGGGACTCGCCGAGTTCCTCGTCCGCTACCTGGATGGCCACGGCCCCGCGACCCTGCGCGACTTCGCGGCGTGGACCCAGCTCACGGTCGCTGACGCCCGGGTCGCTCTCGCGGAAGCCGGCGACCGGCTGGAGGAGCTCGAGGTGGACGGCGAGACCCTGCTCCTCCCCGCGGCCACGGAACGCGGCACCCTCGGCTCGCGACCGGCACAGCGCACGCCCGTGCTCGCGCTGCCCGGCTTCGACGAGTACCTGCTTGGCTACCGCGACCGGTCGTACGTCGTGGACGACGCCGATTTCCCGCGGGTCGTTCCCGGTCTCAACGGGATCTTCCTGCCGCTCATCGTCGCGGACGGGCGCGTGATCGGCACCTGGCGGAAAGAAACCACGCGCACCAGGGCGGCCGGACCGACCGTCGCGGTCGAGGCTGCGCCGTTCGGCACCCTCACCGCACGGCGAACCACCGGCTTCGCCAGGGCGATCCGTGACTATTCCGCCTTCACCGGACTTCCCACGACGATCACTCCCCCGACTGCCCCTTCCGCTCGAGCGGGCACGATATCCTGAACGGGTGAGAATATCGGCCCGCGTTCGATCCTCGAGCCGGATTCCGTTGCTCCAGGCTGTGAAGACCTCCCTCGCCGTCATGCTCGGCTGGGTGCTGTCGCAGGGACTCCTGCACACTGAGCTCCCAATCTTCGCCGCGATCGCGGCGCTTCTCGTCGTGCAGCCGAACATCAACCAGACCCTCGGCCGGGCGATCGAGCGCAGCCTCGGCGTCGTCGGCGGGGTGCTCGTCGCCTACGGCGTCGGCGTAGCATTCGGCAAGTCGAGCTGGATCGTGCTGCTCGCGATCGTATTCTGCATCCTGCTCGCCTGGGCGCTCCGCCTGGCCCCGAGCTCGGCGAGCCAGATCCCGATCAGCGCCATGATGGTGCTCTCCATCGGAGCCACGACGCCGGAATACGCCAGGGATCGCATCATCGAGACGATGATCGGCGCCGCGGCCGCACTGCTCGTCAATGCGCTCATCGTGCCGCCGGTGCTGCTCGCGCCCGCGCACGAGACGGTCATCCGCCTCGCTCGCGAGGTCGCGGACACCCTGGACCGCATCGTCGACGCGCTGCGCTTCCCGCAGACGCAGACGCAGATCGAGGAGATGATGATCAAGGCGCGGCTGCTCAGGCCGATGCTGAACAAGGCGGAGAAAGCCCTCAAATCAGCGGAGGAGAGCCTGACCCTGAACCCGCGCCACACCACGAACCGACGCCTGCTCGACGTCGACGAGGAGTTCTACAACCGGCTGACCTCTCTCGTGACCCGTGCGATCGGCATGACGAGGTCGCTCAGGGACCACTACGACCATTCCCTGCATCTCGAGCCGACGGTGCTCGCGATCACCGTCGAGCTGAGCCGCTCCGCGCACGACCTCCGGCTCCTCGCTGCGGAGGCGGACTATCCCGATCGGGATCACCTGCCCGTCGCGGTGGAACCGCCCGCCCTGACCGAACCGCTCCTGATCATGACGCCGCATCCGCAGCACTGGATCCTGATCGGATCGCTCATGGAGGACCTGCGGAGGGTCCGCGAAGAGATCAAGGGCGAGTAGTAGCCCAAAAAAAGGGGCCCCACCGAAGTGGGACCCCTTTTCACGAACCGGGAAGACTACGCCTGGTTGAGGACGGCCTGCAGCTCGATCGTGATGGTGACCTTTTCACCGAGGAGGAAGCCGCCGGTCTCAAGCGCTGCGTTGTAGTTGAGGCCGAAGTCGGCGCGGGTGATCTCGGTCTTGGCCGTTGCACCGGCCTTGTAGTTGCCGTACGGGTCGGTGCCGAAGCCGCCGAACTCGAAGTCGAAGGTGACGGGCTTGGTGACGCCCTTGATCGTGAGGTTGCCGTCGACGAGGAACTCGCCCTTGACTTCACGGACACCGGTGGAGACGAAGTCGATCGTCGGGTAGGTCTCGGCCTCGAAGAAGTCGCCGGTGCGGAGGTGGCCGTCGCGGTTGGCTTCGTTGGTGTTGATCGAAGCGACGTCTGCCGAGGCGGTGACGACGGAGTCGAGGGGGTTCTCGCCGGTGACGAAGGTCGCTGCGAAGGTGTCGAACGTGCCCTTGACCTTGCTGATCATGATGTGGCGGATGCTGAAGCCGACCTCGGAGTGGGTCGGGTCGATTGTCCAGGTTCCGGCCTTGTAGCCCGGGATGGTCGTCGCGGTGGTTTCGGTCATGATGCTCCTCAAGTCTGCGTGACGGATGGATCGCCGCCCTCGGATACATGCAAGCGCATAGAGAGCGGGTTTATTCCGGATCGGGGAGAAACTCCCGAAATACTTTTGCCGGACTACACTCGGCCATCACAGGGGAGGCCGGTCATGCTGCAGCTTCGGGACATCGCGGGCGAAGCCGTCATGCTGCTCGCGGGCGGTCGCTCCATCCTGCTCCAGCTCGCGGATCCGGCGATCGGGCACGGGGTCGCCCACCACAGCGATTTCGAGAACCGGCCGCTCGACCGGCTGGCCGGCACCCTGAGCTACGCATACGCCGTGACCTGCGGCACTCCCGATCAGGCAAGGGCTGCGGTCCGGCGGGTGAACCGGGCCCACGTTCCCGTCGTCGGCGTGGCAGCCGGCGGGGCGCCAGCGTACAACGCCTTCACGCCCGAGCTGCAGCTCTGGGTGGCCGCGACGCTCTACGACTCGGCCGTCGGCATGTACGAACGGGTGTTCGGAGCGTTCGACGAAGGCACCGCCGAGTCCCTGTACCGGGAATACGCGGTGCTCGGCACGGCTCTGCAGGTGCCCGAAGCGCTGTGGCCGCGCGATCGGGCGGCCTTCGCGACCTACTGGCAGGAGAGGCTCGATGGGCTCCGGACGGATGACACCACCCGGGAGGTCGCCAGACGGCTCCTGTACCCCCGCAGCGGGCCGCTGCTGTTGCGCCTGGCCATGCCCCTCGCTCGCCTGGTCACCGTCGGACTGCTGCCACCCTCCGTGCGCGACCTGTTCGACCTGAGCTGGTCTCCTCGTCGGCAACGCCGCTTCGACCGGATGCTGCGCCTCACGATCCGCGTCTACACGCTGCTCCCGAGGCGCGTGCGGCACTGGCCGCGCGACCACTACCTCGGCTCCCCCGCTCCGTCAGCCGCACGGATTCGTGTTCGCTGATCCGTTTCGCTGATCCGTGGAACGCCGCGTTTGTCGGGGCGATACACTCTCGCCATGGACAGCACGACGGACACCGTTCGCCCCACGACGACGCAGCATGAAGAGCTGGGCCGTGCAGCGCGGATGCGGCTGCCGCGATCGTCGCTCGCCGCCTGGGAGGCCCCGGCGAATCGCTCCGATCCGGTGGACCTGCTCCTGGGTCAGGCGAGCACGAGAGACCCGTCCCTGATCCCGCTGCGGCATGCCCGGATGGGCGTGTCACCGTTCACGTTCTTCCGTGGAACGGCGCTCGTGATGGCGCGGGACCTCGCCGCGCTTCCGGACACGGGGCTCGGCACCCAGCTCTGCGGTGACGCGCACCTGTCCAATTTCGGCCTGTTCGCGAGCGAGGACCGCCGCGTCGTCTTCGACGTCAACGATTTCGACGAGACCTGGCGCGGACCCTTCGAGTGGGACGTGAAGCGTCTGGCGACCTCGTTCGTCCTCGCCGCTGCCGACGCCGGCCTGCCTGCCGAGATCGGCAGGGCTGCTGCCCTCGAGGCCGCGCACAGCTATCGCAGCACGATCGCGGACTATTCGAGTATGCCCATCATGCGCGTCTGGTACGACCGGATGGAATCGAGCCACGTCGAAGCCATCATCTCCGCGTCGACGGGCAAGACCGGTCGCCGCGCGGTCAGGGACAGCGTCGCCAAGGCGGAGACCCGCGACACCTGGTCCGTCGTGCGCAAGCTCACCCGGGTGGTGGACGGGCACCGGCGGTTCCTCGACCAGCCGCCGCTGCTGACCAGGATCCCGCTCGCCGGCTCGACGGCCGAAATCGTCGAGGCGACCTTCGCCGCCTATCGCGCATCGCTCAACGAAAGCCGCAGGCGCCTGCTCGACCGGTTCCACATCATCGACTTCGCCCACAAGGTCGTCGGGGTCGGCAGCGTTGGCCTGTACTCCTGGGTCGTCCTGCTCGAAGGGATCGGACCGGAAGACGTGCTCGTGCTCCAGCTCAAGGAGGCACAGCGATCGGTGATCGACCGGAGTGACACGGCGACGGGGTCGCACGCGGGGCCCGCCCATTCCGGCCAGCGCGTCGTCGAGGGCCAGCGCCTGATGCAGGCCTCGGGAGACGTGTTCCTCGGTTGGGCGACGACCCCGCTCGGCGGGCAGTACTACGGGCGTCAGCTGCGCGACATGAAGTGGTCGCCCGATCCTGCGACGTTCACCGCGGCAGGGCTGCTCGCCTATGCCCGGCTGACCGGCACGACACTCGCGCGCGCCCACGCCCGCTCCGGAGACCCGGTGCCGATCGCCGCCTACCTGGGCCTGGGCGGCAAGGCCGACAGGGCGTTCGCCGACTTCGCGGTCGCATACGCGGAGCAGGCCACGGCGGACTACGCCGGTTTCGTCGCCGCGACCAGGTCAGGGCGCCTCGTCAGCGCTTAGTGGAAACCGTCGCCTAGAAGAAACCGTCCGGCGTGCCCGCCGCCTTGGTGACCTCATCGGTGCCGATGTGGGCTGCGGTGAGCTTGGCCATCGCCACGCGGAGTCCCGATTCCATCTGGGCAGCCCAGACCTCGGTCTCCCGGCTCGACGCGTCCGCGACGTCGGCCCGCTTGATCGCGGTCTCCTTCTCGGCGCGCTCGTTCTTGACCTGCTGGATGCTCAGGGTGATTCCGTAGTACGCCGCGACCATCGACGCGATCGGAGTCGCGAAGACGGCGAGGGCGTTGATGCTCTCGCTCGAGACGCCGACGAGGATCATCACGACGAACGCCAGTCCGAGCATCCCGATGGCGGCGAGCACGACGAGCGCAGTGCGCGACGCGCCGCTCCCGCTGGCCGAAACGGCGGATGCCGGCCGAGGCTGCTTCTCCGGCGGGGCCGAGATCGCCCGGGACCCGGTCTCCGTTCCAACGACCGGGGTCACGGCCGTGTTGTCACCCGTGTTGTACGGGGTGGTGCGGTTGAAGTTCTCTGTCGGAAAATCAGTCATGGTGGTACTCCGTCATCCCTGTGGTTTCGGCACGTATGTGGTTTCGGCACGTGTGTGTGGGTCTGAAGTTGCGGGCATCCGCCCGATCCGGTTCACGTGGTCCGGCCGGCCCGGCCGGACGCGTCCGGCGGGCTCGGCACGTCGTCCGCTGCGTCGAGGAAGACCCGTTTATACGAGCGGCCGTCCGGCAGCTCGATGGTCTGGCTGGCCAGTTTACCCCGGCTCACCCGGAGATAGACGGCCTGGACGGTGATACCGAGCCTCGTCGCCGCCTCCGCGACCGAGTATCCGGGCAGTTCGGTCGGCACGGAACTCGGACGGGCCGATCGCTTCCGGCCTGCCTCGAGACGGGCGGCGATCTCGGAATCCGAACCGCTCCACCGCCACCTGGCCGCCGGTGGTTTCAGCCCGGCCGCCGCCGCGATGGCCTCCCAGCCGGTACCGGCGGCGAGGGCGTCCCGCACCGCGGTGAGGGTCGCCGGGTCGGCGTCGAGGGCGAGCAGCAGCCGGCGGATGCCGCGTACGCGGTCGAGCGGGTCCGCTGCGGAATCGAGGGCCGCGAGTGCGGCAAGGGCCGTTCCGGTCTCCGCGGACAGGAAGCCGCGCTGACCGCTCACGAGGCCGCCTGGGCGAGGACGAGCACGGAGTGCGGTGCCAGCACGACGGACCCGTCGTCCGCGCGGGAGAGCAGCGCGGGCCCGTCCGTCCCGAAGTCGAGCAGCACGGCGCCGGACCCGGCAGGCATGCGCCGGGCATCCGCTGCGAGGTTCACCAGGATCTCCGCGGAACCACGGACCAGGCGCAGCCAGGACCCCTCGGCGTCGTACTCGACACCGACCCGGTCAAGGCGCGGTTCCGTGAAGGACGGCACCTCGCGGCGCAGTTCTGCGAGCCGTCGGTAGAGGCCGAGCAGCCGTGCGGGTCCTGGACGCTCGGATTCGTCCCAGTCGAGCCGGGACCTCGTGAACGTCGCCGGATCCTGCGGGTCGGGCACGAGTGCGGGATCCCAGCCCATCCGCGCGAATTCGCTGATCCGCCCGGTCGCGGTCGCCGCGCCGAGTTCCGGCTCCGGGTGCGAGGTGAAGAACTGCCACGGCGTGGTCGCACCCCATTCCTCCCCCATGAAGAGCATCGGGGTGAAGGGGCCGAGAAGGGTCAGGGTCGCGGCGATGGCGAGCTGGCCTGCGTCGAGCGTGCCGGTCAGGCGATCGCCGGTGGCACGGTTTCCGATCTGGTCATGGTTCTGGCTGCCGACGACGAGACGCCAGGCCGGCATCCGTTGCCTGTCGATCGGACGGCCGTGCCTGCGGCCGCGGAAGCTCGAGAACGTTCCGTCGTGGAAGTAGCCGTCGGTGAGGACCTTGGCGAGGGCACTGAGCGGGGCGAAGTCGGCGTAGTAGCCGGTGGTCTCCCCGGTCAGTGCGACGTGCACGGCATGGTGGAAGTCGTCGCTCCACTGTGCGTCGAGGCCGTAGCCTCCGGCCTCCGCCGGGGTGATCAGGCGTGGATCGTTGAGGTCGGACTCGGCGATCAGGGTCAGCGGGCGACCGGCGAAGGCACTGAGCGCGGCGACCTCCCCGGCCATTTCCTCGAGCAGGTGGGTTGCCCGATCGTCGCGGAGGGCGTGCACGGCGTCGAGGCGCAGCCCGTCGACGTGATATTCGTCGAGCCACATCAGGGCGTTGTCGATGATGTGCCGCCTGACCGGATCGGAGTCCGGTCCGTCGAGGTTCAGCGAGGAACCCCAGGTGTTCCCGGCCGCCTCGCTGAGGTACGGCCCGAATTCCGGCAGGTAGTTCCCACTCGGCCCGAGATGGTTGTAGACGACGTCCTGGATCACTCCGATGCCGGCCTGGTGGCAGGCGTCGACGAAGCGCTGGTAGGCGGCGGGTCCCCCGTAGCCCTCGTGGACGGCGTACCAGAGCACGCCGTCGTAGCCCCAGTTGTGGGTTCCGTTGAAGGCGTTGACCGGCAGGAGCTCGACGAAGTCGATCCCGAGTGAGACCAGGTGGCCGAGGCGTGCTGCCGCGGCGTCGAGGGTGCCCTCCGGGGTGAAGGTACCGAGATGCAGCTCATAGAGCGTGGCGCCCGCGAGCTGGCGGCCGGTCCACCGCGAGTCCTGCCAGGCGTGCGCGCCGGGGTCGAAGGTGCGGGACAGGGCATGCACGCCGTCGGGCTGGCGGCGGGAACGCGGGTCGGGGAACGGCCCTGCGCCGTCGATCACGAATCCGTAGTCGCGAGGCTCTGCCCGGCCGTCGGACATCCGCAGGCGCCACCAGCCGCCCTCCGCCCTGGCCAGGGACCGGGTGACCGGTTCCCCGGCAGAGCCGGGGGCGGTGTCGCGCAGGAACAGGTCGACCGCCTGGGCGTGCGGCGCCCAGACCTCGACATCCCAGGCCTCGTTGGTGGGCTCTGCTCTGCTCATCTGCCGGCCTCCCCCGTGACGATCGGTGATTCGATCCCCTGGCCCGTGCCCTGATCCGGCACGAGGAGGGCGACCGGGTAGCGGCGCAGCAGGTCGCGCACGAGGAGGGTGCCGCCGGCGAACCGTTCGCCGGTGAGGACGTCGGTCACCGGGATGCCGGCGAGCACGATCGTGGTGTCCCGCCAGCCTCCCTGTGCTGCGAGGCCGAGCGGAAGCCGGGTGGCGACCGTGACGGCGTCGCCGCGGTCGAAGGCGAGCAGGTGTGCCGCGGCGGCGCCGTATGCCGGAACGGCCGCGTGGCGGAAGAACCGTTCGGGGGCGTCGCGGCGCTGGCGCAGCGCGCGGCTCGTGACGAGCAGCTTCGCGGCGCCGGTCTCGTCGATGGGCGGCAGCCATCCGTCGTCGATACGGGCGAGGATGCCGCGGCGGACGGTGTAGTCGACGGGGCGCCGGTTGTCCGGGTCGACGAGGGAGGTCTCCCAGAGTTCGCTGCCCTGGTAGACGTCCGGTGCTCCCGGCATGGTGAGCTGCACGAGCTTGGCCGAGAGGGAGTTGCTCCAGCCCGCCTGCCGCACCCGTTCCACGAAGTCCGTGAGGGCGGCCGTGACGGCGGGGTCGTCGAAGGCCGCGGCTACCAGGGTCTCGAGCTTCTCCTCGAAGGCGGCGTCCGGGGCGTTCCAGGTCGTCGACGTTCCGGATTCGCGGGCGGCCTTGAGCGCGTATGCGCCCAGGCGTTCGCGGCTGGCCGGCCAGGACCCGACGACCGCCTGCCAGAGCAGGTTCTCGAGCGGGCCGTCGCCGAGCGGCACATTCGTGCGAAGCGTGTCCAGGGTCGCCTCCCACTCCGCGGGGATCTCGGCGATGACGGTGATGCGGGCGCGGACGTCCTCTCCCCGTTTCGTGTCGTGGGTGGAGAGCGTCGTCATCGAGTCAGGGAAGGTCGCCGCCCTGGCCTGCTGGCGCGCGTGGAAGGTATCCGCATCGATGGAGAATTCCGAGGGGTCTGCTCCGACCTCGTTGAGCGAGGTGAGCCGGCTGTAGCGGTAGTACGCGGTGTCCTCGACGCCTTTGGCCATCACCATGCCGGAGGTCTGCTGGAACCGGACGGCAGCGGGGGTCCGCGGGTCGGCCAGCACGGCCAGGAGCCGGCCGATCGTTCCGGCGAGGTCCGGCCTGCGGTCGGACGCGCGCCGTGCGGCCTCGTCGAGCAGCTCGAAGCCGAGCGGGAGGTAGGAGCGGTACACCGGCATGGCGGTGAGCAGCTCTGCGAGGGCGTCGACCGCCTCCGGCCCGGGGATCCCGGGGATGAGGCGTGCGATCCTGCGCACCTCTGAGCCCAGGATGCCGTCGGCGATGCCTCGTTTCCGCTCGGAGACGAGCTCGGCCCAGGTCTGCGGGCGGCCGTTCTCCCCCGGTTCCGGGGAATCGTCCTGCAGGCGTTTCTCGAGCGCGTCGAGGGCCGGCCGTCCCGCCGGGTCGACGAGGATCCGGTCGATGTCGGCGAGGGCGTCGTAGCCCGTCGTGCCCCTGGTGGACCAGCTCGTCGGCAGGGTCTCGTCGCCCTCGAGGATCTTCTCGACGAGCACGTACGTTCCGTCGGTCGCCAGGCGCAGCCGGTCGAGGTAACCGCCCGGGTCGGCGAGGCCGTCGGGGTGGTCGACCCTGATGCCCTGAACGAGGCCGTCCCGCACCCAGCGAACGATCTCGCGATGCGACTCGTCGAAGACCCAGGGAACCTCGACGCGGATGCCCGCAAGGCTGTTCACGGCGAAGAAGCGCCGGTAGTTGAGGTCCCGGTCGGCACGGCGCCAGTTGACCAGCGTGTAGTGCTGCCTCGAGTGCACGGTCCGGGGATCGGCGCCGTCGTCGGCCGTGCCGGGGAGGATCGGGAACCGGTGGTCGTAGTAGTGCAGCTCGTCGCCGACGATCTCGAGCCGGTCGAGTTCGCTGCCCTCTCCCGCGTCGCCGAGGGCCGGAAGCAGGATCTTTCCATCGCCCGCCGCCCAGTCGACGTCGAACGCCTCCGAATAACGGGAGTCCTGCCCGAATCGGAGCAGGTCCCACCACCAGGCGTTGCGGTGCGGGTCGTCGACGCCCATGTGATTGGGCACGATGTCCACGAGGATGCCGCGCCCGGCATCCGCCACCGCTGCAGCGAGCAGGCGGAGCCCCTCAGGCCCGCCCCTGGCGGGGTCGATGGCCGCGTGGTCGACGACGTCGTAACCGTGGTCGGAGCCGTCGGCGGAGGTGAGGAGCGGCGAGAGGTAGATCCAGTCCGCGCCGAGGCCGACGACGTAGTCGAGGACCCTCTCAGCGGCGGCGAGGTCGAAGGCCGCGGTGATCTGCAACCGGTAGGTCGAGTGCGGGATCCTCATGGTTCGACCGGGTGGTCCGGGTTGAGCGCGAGCGCCGTCGGCGTTCCGGCGAGGCCGGCGAGGGAGGCTGCCACGGAATGGTCAGGCGCGACCTCGGGCGCCTGGTAGGCACGCAGCACGACGACGGACCGGGACTTGACGGTCTGGATCGCGCCGGCCGGGCGCGGGATCGCGTCGGCGCCTTCGCCGGCCGTGTCGACCACGATCTCCCACTGCGGGGCGTAGATCGCAGGGGGCAGCCGGAATTCGACGTCCTCGGCGTCCGTGTTGAAGCACACGAGGAAGTTGACGTCGACGACGGGCTGGCCGCGATAGTCGCGTTCCCGGATGCCGTCGCCGTTGAGGTACATGGCGACCGTGCCTGCCCTGCCCTCGTCCCAGTCCTCCGTGCGCATCTCCTCGCCGTCGCTGTTCAGCCAGACGATGTCGCTCAGGGTGTCGCCGTCGGCGGCGCGGACGTTGGGATGTCCGTCGAAGAAGCGGCTGCGGCGGAAGGTGGGATGGTCCTTGCGCAGCCGGGAGATCGCGGCGGTGAATTCGATGAGCGGCTGGTCTGCCGTGTCCCAGTGGATCCAGCTGAGCTCGGAGTCCTGGGCGTAGGTGTTGTTGTTGCCCTGCTGGGTGCGGCCGAGCTCGTCGCCGTGCAGGAGCATCGGCACGCCCTGGGACAGAAGGAGGGTGGTCAGGAAGTTGCGGTGCTGCCTGGCTCGCAGGGCGAGGACTTCCGCGTCGTCCGTCGGGCCCTCCGCACCGGAATTCCAGGACCGGTTGTGCGACTCACCGTCGTTGTTGCCCTCGCCGTTGGCGTCGTTGTGCTTCTCGTTGTAGGAGACGAGGTCGGAGAGGGTGAAGCCGTCGTGCGCCGTGACGAAGTTGATCGAGGCCACCGGACGCCGCCCGGAGTGCTCGTAGAGATCCGCGGAGCCCGTGATCCGCGAGGCGAACTCTCCGAGGGTCGACGGCTCACCCCGCCAGAAGTCGCGGACGGTGTCCCGGTACTTCCCGTTCCATTCCGTCCACTGGGCCGGGAAGTTGCCGACCTGGTAACCGCCGGGGCCGACGTCCCACGGCTCGGCGATGAGCTTCACCTGGGAAACGATCGGATCCTGCTGGACGAGTTCGAAGAAGGTGGAGAGCTTGTCGACGTCGTAGAGGTCCCTGGCCAGGGCGGAGGCCAGGTCGAACCGGAAGCCGTCGACGTGCATCTCGATCGCCCAGTACCGCAGGGAATCCATGATGAGCTGGAGGACATGGGGGTGGCGCACGTTGAGCGTGTTTCCCGTGCCCGTGTAGTCCATGTAGTACCGCTTGTCGTCGTCCATCAGACGGTAGTACGCCTCGTTGTCGATGCCCTTGAACGAGATGGTCGGGCCGAGGTGGTTGCCCTCTGCGGTGTGGTTGTACACGACGTCGAGGATGACCTCGATGCCGGCATCGTGCAGGCTGCGCACCATTCCCTTGAACTCCTGCACCTGCTGGCCGCGATCCCCCGTTGAGGAGTACGCGTTGTGCGGGGCGAAGAAGCCGATCGTGTTGTAGCCCCAGTAGTTGCGGAGCCCCTTCTCCTCGAGCGTCCCGTCGTTGACGAACTGATGCACCGGCATCAGTTCGATGGCCGTGACTCCGAGTTTCTGCAGGTGGTCGATGACCGCGGGATGCGCGACCCCCGCGTATGTGCCGCGCTGCGACTCAGGGACGAGCTCCATGAGCTCGGTCAGGCCCTTCACGTGGGCCTCGTAGATGAACGATTCGCTGTAGGGCGTGCGCGGCGGGCGGTCGCCGAGCCAGTCGAAGAACGGGTTCACCACGACACCGAGCATCATGTGCGACGCAGAGTCGTCGTCGTTCCGGGAATCCGGGTCGCCGAAGTTGTAGGAGAAGAGCGACGGATCCCAGTCGATCGTCCCGGAGGTGGCCTTGGCGTACGGGTCGAGCAGGAGCTTGTTCTCGTTCAGTCGGTGTCCCGTTGCTGGGTTGTAGTCGCCGTGCACCCGGTAGCCGTACCGCTGCCCCGGCTGCACGAGCGGCAGGTAACAGTGCCAGATGAACGCACTCGACTCGATGACCTCCACCCGGGTCTCGGTGCCGTCATCGTCGAAGAGACACAGTTCGACGCGTTCCGCCGCCTCGCTGAAGATGGCGAAGTTCGTTCCGGTTCCGTCGAACGTCGCTCCGAGGGGGTACGCGGTGCCTGGCCAGGTTTCCAAGGGACTCCTTATGCTGATTTCCGGTGGATGCGCTCACCCGAGCGGGCAGGCGGCACCCCTTGTACGCTACCGCGTCACGAACCTCCCCAGCTGGGAGATCAACCCAGCGCGTCCCGCACCAGCGGAGCCACCCGGGTGCCGTACAGCTCGATGCTCGACATGAGCTTCTCGTGGCTGAGGGTGCCGAGGCTGTACTTCAGGTCGAAACGCGACAGGCCGAGGCCCTGCGCCGTCGCGACGATCTTGGCCGCCACGGTCTCCGGCGAGCCCACGAACAGGGCGCCCTCCGGTCCGGCATCGTGTTCGAACTGGGCGCGGCTCACGGGACCCCAACCCCGCTCCCGCCCGATGCGCTCCTGCATCGCGGCATAGTGCGGCCACATCTCCTCGCGCGCCTGCGCATCCGTTTCGGCGACGTACCCCGGGGAGTGTTCACCGATCGGCTGGGTCGGACGCTTGAATTCGCCGAGGGCGCGGTGGTAGAGCTCGACGAGGGGTGCGAAGGCGAGGGGTGAGCCGCCGATGATCGCGAGCATGAGCGGGAGCCCGTAGTGGGCGGCGCGGACAACGGACTGCGGGCTGCCGCCGACGCCGACCCAGGTGCGCATGGACCCGGACTCCGTCGGCGGGTACACGCTCTGGTCGGTGAGCCCCGCGCGGGTCGTTCCCGTCCAGGTCACCGGTTCTTCCTTGAGGAGTTCGGCGAAGAGGTTGAGTTTCTCTTCGAAGAGCCGTTCGTAGTCACCGAGGTCGAGACCGAAGAGCGGGAAGGATTCGGTGAAGGAGCCGCGGCCGAGGATGACCTCCGCGCGGCCGTTCGATACGCCGTCCAGGGTCGCGAAGCGCTCGAACACCCGGACCGGGTCGTCGGAACTCAGCACCGTCACGGCAGATCCGAGCCGGATGCGTTCGGTCCGCCCTGCGATCGCCGCGAGCACGACCTCGGGCGCCGAGACCGCGAAGTCCGTGCGGTGGTGCTCCCCGATGCCGAAGAAGTCGAGGCCGACCTGCTCGGCGAGGACCCCTTCAGCCACGACGTTGCGGAGCACCTGCGCCTGGTGCAGGGGCGCGCCGTCGGCATCCCAGGTCACGTCTCCGAAGGTGTCGAGTCCGAGTTCAAGCTCCTGTGCCATGCCATGCTCCTCTGTTGCCGGTCGTGGTGTTGCCGGGTCTGGTCCTGCCGCGCATCCCTGCACATGTCTATGCAAATGCATCCACTACCCGAACCTCCGGCACCACGCTGGTATTCCGCCCGGATCGCATTATCGTGTCAGCATCCGTCGTTCATCGCCACGTCGCGTCGCACGCCCCCCACGAATGGAGAAAGCATGGACTGGAAGATCGAGCTCATCTTCGTTCCCGTGACCGACGTCGACCGGGCGAAATCCTTCTACGTCGATCAGGTCGGCTTCCATGCCGACTTCGATTCCCAGGTCAGCGACACGCTTCGTTTCGTGCAGCTGACCCCGCCCGGTTCCGCGTGCTCGATCGCATTCGGCACCGGGATCACCGATATGGCACCGGGCTCCCAGCGTGGGGTGCAGGTCGTCGTGCCGGACGCGGACGAGGCCTGGCGGCATTTGCGAGACCACGGTGTCGACGCCACGCCCGTCGATGAGCAGCCCTGGGGTCGCTTCGTGACCTTCGCCGATCCGGACGGAAACGCCTGGACGCTCCAGGAGCTCCCTCCGCGCGACTCATGACCGGGCCCTCCCGCGCCCGGTCGGGGCACGGGTCGGGTCAGACCTCGGCGTCGACGTAGTACCAGCGCTGGGCGACGCGGGTGAAGCGGCTCACCTCGTGTTGGGCGCTCCGCACACCACCCTGGCGGCAGTATGCGGTGAATTCGACCACACCGGTCGAGTCGAATGGTCCGCCCTTTTCGGTGCGTTCGATATCGAGACGTGTCCAGTGGAGGGTGTCGTCGAGTTCGAAGTGCGCGGGTCGGGTGCTCGGATGCCACGAGTCGAGCAGGTAGTCCACGTCGCCGACGGCGAAGGCGGAGTAGCGCGATCGCATCAGGCGCTCAGCCGTCGGTGCGGAACTGACCCCGGCGTGCAGCGGGCCGCAGCACGCCGAATAGCGCTCGCCGCTCAGGCACGGGCAGTGTTCCGGGCGTTGCGCGTGCGGATCGGCGCGGGGGTCACGGGGGTTCGGCACAGCACCATTATCGCCGCCGCCGGAAGACCGGGGCGAATTCCGGGCAACGGGATCAGGGGCGAGGAGATCAGTACTGGACGTCCGACTCCGGTTGGGCGCGCACCTCGGTGGCGTCGTCACCCTCCGCAACGCCGACCAGCCCGGCAGCCTCGCCGGATTCTCCGGTCTCGGCCCCGGCCAACAGGTAGGACACGAACCAGTCGCACGCGAGGTTCGCCGCGGTGGCGAGGGCTCCGGGTTCCTCGAAGAGGTGGGTCGCACCCTCGACGACCGCGAGCCGGTTGCGACAGCGCATCCGGGTCCTGGCCCGGCGATTGAGGTCGAGCACGCCCGGGTCTGCGCCGCCGACGATCAGGAGCGTCGGGGC